>JAWXAW010000019.1:0-10560 GCA_034439675.1 Saprospiraceae bacterium
ATATAATACAATACTACCTGAAAAATAATTTTATAGATATAAAAGGTTCTTTAAATATAAGTTATCCATAATATATAAGGATAAGGAGGAGGATTTGGGGCAAGCACGTCATATCCCGATTTCATCCGAATAATCGATCACCCTATCACCAGATCACCCGACAAAAAGGCAAAGGCGGAGGCAAAGGCGGAGGCTTTGGGGGTAAGCATGTCAATTCCATCTTTCACCCGATCACCCGATCACCCTATAAAAAAGGCGGAGGCTAGAGTTTTAGTTGGGAGTGAAGTATTGGGTTTACGGAGGAAGGTGTGGAAAGCGTTGCGGATTGACCTTTGCAATCCCCGTGATTTTTCAGTATGCTGCTGAATGTTTTATGCTTAATTTAGCTTGTGACTATGCGGGGAAGCCGAAAACCGTCCAGAGTAGGCAAAAAATATAAAAACCAACTTGAATGTCAGAACAAAAACCAGAACAAAAAAAGGTCACTATGATCCTTATCTGCTTTTTCCTTGGTGGGTTTGGCATCCATAGGTTCATGATGGGCTATTCCAATTGGTGGCTCATGCTTATCACTTTTGGGGGATGTGGCATATGGACTATAATCGACTTTGTCAGGATTATTACCGGAGACATGAAAATGGCTGATGGCAGAGAACTTACACCGTAATGATAAGGGGAGGTCAAACTCCCCTTTTATATTTCATCCATGAGACCAAATTTCACCTTTGTCATCACTGACTATATACGAAGTCATAAATTCTTATGTGCTATTGGTATGTATTTTTTTATGTCTGTTCTTATCAAACTTTTCTTTGGCCTTGATTTTACTATACCATGTCTTTGGAGGATGGCGTTTGGTTTCGAATGTCCCGGGTGCGGTCTCACCACTGCCTTTGTGGAATGCCTCAAACTAAACTTTGAGCGCGCATTCAATATAAACCCCTTGATATTTACTGTTATACCAGCAGCCCTAATTTATATTGTAAAAGATTTCTCCCATTTCAAAAACAATATTGTCACACCACCCTGATATTTTAATACCCCAGCTCCTATCCTTTGCCTATATATTAGCCATAGCCTCTCCTTCGCCTCAGCCTTAGCTTACGTTTTCGCAACCACCTTTGCTTTCATCCTTCTCGGTTTAAATACCGAACTTAACCTGAGATTAATCACCCCAATGATGGCCTCTTTGATGATACCACTGTGCATCTTGCTGACGCCAAATTCACGCTCCACAAACTGGATCGGAACTTCCTTGAGCGTAAATCCTGCCTTATAGGCGAGGTATTTCATTCCGATCTGGAAGGCATAGCCAACAAATTTGATTTTATCTAAATCCAAGGTTTCTAATACAGGGCGGGCATAACAGATAAACCCTGCAGTAGGATCCATCACCGGCATACCTGTGATGATACGGGTATAAAAGGAAGCCCCTTTGGAAAGGATCAACCGGTCTTTCGGCCAGTTGACCACCCCTCCACCCGGAACATATCTTGAGCCAATAGCCATATCAGCCCCCTCTTCGGCACAAGCCTTATATAATCTAAGCAGATCCACCGGGGGATGAGAAAAATCGGCATCCATTTCAAAAATATACTGGTAATCACGCTCTAAACCCCACTTAAACCCATAGATATAGGCAGTGCCCAGTCCCAACTTCTTTTCACGTTCTATGAGAAAAATAAATGGTCCGTAGTCATCCTGCTTTTCTCTGACGATATCTGCTGTACCATCCGGGGACCCATCATCAATGATCAGGATGTGGAACTGGCCCTCCAATGCCATGACAGCATCAATCATGCGACCTATGTTCTCCTTTTCTTTGTAAGTGGGTATGATAACCAGCTTGTCAGACAAATCGTGTGAATTGTGGAGCAAATATAGGAGAAATCGTTAGCAGAGGGCAAGGGGCATGGGGCAAAGGGCAGAGGTTAAATTATTTAATCAATCTTTCTACAGGAATTCATTATCTATACCTGAACATATCAAAAGGTAGCGTAACCAAAGACTATTTTGGGCTATATGAGTCTGCTTCTCAGCAAACCCAAAACAGGAAAAGGTGATTTTTTCTTCCCTTCGACAAGCTCAGGGAACCAAATTGAATTTCTTGAAGTCCCTTTTATGGGATTTAGGGGCAAACGGCTGAGGGCAATGGGCGGAAAGGCTGAAAAGGCATATGAAGTTGTGACTCACGTTTACCAAGCTTCTCACGTTCTCACGCCTCTCACCTTCTCACGTTCTTATTCTTTTACAGTCCGAAGGACAGCCTCCACGATTTCCGCTGCATTGGGTTTGGAGAAATAATCCCCATCCGATCCATACGCAGGTCTGTGTGCCTTTGCCGTCAGACAACGAGGTTTCTGATCGAGGTAGAAATAACCATCCTGCTGATCCATCACATGCTGCATCATATAAGCAGTGCCGCCACCGGGCACATCTTCATCCAGGAAAAGAATCGTATTTGTTTTACGAAGTGAATGTCCGATCACATGCTCGAGGTCAAAAGGAAGCAACGTCTGGACATCTATCAATTCGACAGAAATACCATAGTCACGCAACATTAAAATAGCATCCTGCGCAATCCGAACGCATGAACCATATGTGACGAGGGTAATATCACTTCCTTCCTGCAAAATTTCAGGTCTGCCAAGAGGCACGGTAAATGTGTCGAGATTATCCGGACATTGTTCCTTGAGTCTGTAGCCATTAAGGCATTCAATGACAAGTCCGGGTTCACTCCCTTGCATGAGCGTGTTATACATCCCTGCAGCTTGCACCATATTACGGGGCACACATACATGCATACCACGGAGCGCATTTACAATCATACCCATCGGAGATCCTGCATGCCAGATGCCTTCAAGGCGATGACCTCTGGTACGAATGATCGCAGGTGCTGATTGCATTCCGTTAGTCCTGTATCGCAAGGAGGCAAGATCATCCGAGAGCGGTGTCAATCCATAGATCAGATAATCGAGATATTGTATTTCTGCAATGGGTCTCAGCCCTCTCAACGAAAGCCCAATGGCCTGTCCCATGATCGTCCATTCCCTGATGCCTGTATCCACTACTCTGTCTTTACCATATTTCTCCTGTAAGCCTGCAAATCCCTGATTGACATCTCCGATCTGGCCGACATCTTCTCCAAAAGCAACGACACGTTCATCAGCAGCTAGCAACTGATCAAAATAACGATTGAGTACCTGATACCCGGTGATGTTATCAGATCGCTCACTAATCTGAGCCGATATGACGGGTACGTCAAGACAACTTCCTTTGCCTTCGGCATAAAGATGTGTATTGAAATCTTTTCGTCCCTCTTCCTGCCAGGTAGCGATAAGTGCATCCAGTGGTGTTACTACATAATTAAATTTACCAGCCAGTATATTTTTAATCCTGGATGCAATGGCTAATACTTCAGAAAAAAGTATTTCATGCGGACTTTGTATTTCACTATATACATGAGAAAGCGCTTCTTCATTTTTTATTTCCTCAGGTAGCTGATTAAAAATATCAATGAGTAATTGTTTCTTTAAACGCACCGGTCCGATGAAAGCTTCCCATGCTCGTTGTTTGCATGCACGTGTATAGGCTATGGCATTTTGACGGAGTTCGTCGATGGCCTCCCGTGTAGCAATACCTGATTCAACCATCCAGGCAGCCATTTTCAGGATACAATCCATTTCCGTTTCCCACTTGAGTCGCTCAGCTGATTTATATCTTTCATGACTTCCTGAAGTAGAATGGCCGGTGGGTTGCGTCACTTCCTGTATGTGAAACACAGCAGGCAGATGGTTTTTACGCACTTTTTGAATCCCTCGCTCGTACATCTCACACAATCCCGGATAATCCCATGCCTTGCAGGTATAGAGATAGATACCTTCTCCGTTTTCGTCAATATGAAAACCTTCGAGCAGACGCGATATACTTTGCTTTGTGGTCTGCAGCGCAGTGGGAACTGAAATACCATACCCATCATCCCACACAGAGACAGCCATTGGGACTTTAATGACAGCCGCAGCATTGATGGCTTCCCAGAATACGCCTTCTGAAGTGCTTGCATCCCCAATCGTCACAAAACAAACTTCATTTCCATCCTGGCTCATCTGCAATTGTTTGCCAAGGTCTGCGTGTTTACGATACCAAGTGGAAGCCTGGGCGATCCCAACAGCACGAGCCATCTGGCCGCCGGTAGAAGAAATATCAGCTGACACATTGTAGCGGTCATCCTGTGGCAACCACTGTCCTTCCTTATCCAACAATGGTGTCGCAAAATGGCAATTCATCTGGCGGCCGCCGGAGAAAGGGTCATTGGCCGGATCTGCATACAATTGGGCGAAAAAATCTTCAACCGTGGAAATACCGGAAGCAAACATCCACGTCTGGTCACGATAGTACCCAGATCTCCAGTCTCCTTTAGTGAAAAACCTTGCGAGTGCTACCTGGGGGACTTCCTTTCCATCGCCCACGATACCAAACTTGGCTTTTCCGTTGAGTACTTCTTTTCGTCCGATGATGCTTGCCTCTCGGCTGACACAACAGATCCAGAAGTCTGAGAGGACTTCGCGCACAAATTCATCTTCATGATTCTGGATTTTCTGGAGCTTTAGCTGCTCGGCAGCGATTTCTCTAAGCATAGGTTGAGGTAGGTTGTGGGCCAAAAAAAGCACAATGAGTTGCTTGATAACCGGAGCTCAAAGATAGTTTATTGGGGGGAAAAAGGCGAAGAGGGAGGCGAAGACGAAGGGGGAGACGAAGGGGGAGACGAAGGCGAAGGCTGAGGCTGAAGCAAAGGCTGAGGCTGAGGGATATGAAAATTAAGGGGCGTGTGATTAATAAATTAAGTATTTTTATAATATGTAATATATTGTTATGTAAATATATAATTCAATGTACCCACCACTTTTACCGTCAGATTCATCTCTTTCCATCTTTACTGAGCCTTCGATGTATACCCAATTAATATTCACGATTGCCTAACGCTCAGCCTTTGCCTTAGCCTCTTTTTTCCTAGAAATTAATAATTAGTTAATAAACCCCTTGATACTCAGAAATATGTATCTTTGCCGCCTAATTTAATCACTTATATTTATTACAATGAACAAAGGAATTGTCAAATTTTTTAATGAATCCAAAGGATTCGGTTTCATTAAAGACGAGTCTACCGGCAAAGAGTACTTCGTACACGTCAGTGGACTGACCGAAAAAGTCAAAGAAAACGATGAAGTTACATTTGAACTTATCGAAGGAAGAAAAGGACTTAATGCCGTTAATGTGAGAAGAGCATAATCACAGCATAGTTTAATTCTTAAGACCAAGGAGCTCCGTGAAAACGGAGCTTTTTTTTTTGCATACCGTGATAGCCGCTCTGCTCTGAGTATACGCTTACTTTTTTTTTCGGAAAAAAAGTAACAAAAAACCTCGTGACCCAAAAAACTCGCTTTCGCATTCGGGCAATTCCCTGGCATTCTGTTTAGCCTGAGGGCTTGCTTGTGTTTCATTTTCCTATTTCTTGACATTGATCCCTGCCAGATAGAGACTTTTTTTCGAATAAAATAGGTTTCGCTTTTGCTCAAACAGTTTTGGGTCACAATCCCTGCCTATTCGAGGTGATTTCCTTTTAAAATAAGAATGGAAGCCGCAGGCTTCCATATGAGAAGATCGTTGGGCTTAGTTTGCAACTAAGTCCGCGTATCGAAAATCAAAAAAAAACTCAGTCGGCGTAAAAATCATATAAGCCGTTTCTGACGGTTTGGAATTAAATAAATACCTCAAAATATGAGGCCGTAGGCCGAATATTAAAAAAAGCAAAGTTGGGCGTAGGTTGTACCTTCGACCGCGTACGAGAGATCAAAAGAAGCATGTTCAGGGCCATATCATGTAAGCCGTTTCCAACGGCAGGAGAAAATCTTAGTCGACTGTATTTACCGTTGTCGCTCCACCTTTCTCAATAATGGACAATCGAGTCAAGTAAACTGCATCCTGCCCCCTGCATCCTGCATCCTACCAGCCGCCCTATTTCCCCCATTAACTGAATCCTAAATATCTTTAACACTTCTTAAGAAACCCACACCCCCATCTTTCCGTCAATCCTATAAGCAAACAAACAAAGCCATGAAAAATCTGCTACACCTCCTAAGCCTCAGCCTTAGCCTCAGCCTTCTTTCCTGCGCCAGCGCTGAAAAAATGCTGGAACGCGGTGATTATGACGGCGCCATTCGGCTAGCTGTCGACAAACTCACCGGCAAAAAGAAAAAAGAAGAATATGTAATAGCGCTTGAAAAGGGATTTGAAAAAATAACCCGCCAAGATATGGCGTACATCGATTCCTGGAGCACTTCCAACCGCGCAGAAGACTGGGAATCCATTATCAGGACGGCCCGAAACATTCAATCCAGACAAGATCGTATAGAACCTTTACTCCCCCTGGTCAGTGAAAATGGATATCGCGCTAAATTCACTTTTGTACAAACTGATAAGATCATTAATGAAGCTAAAGACAAAGTCGTCAGCCTTTACGAATCCCGCCTCATAGACTACGTCAAGGCAGGAAGAGAGGGCAATAAATCATCCGCACGGGCAGCCTATGATCTGCTCAACCACATGCGGTCCTTGAATGGTGATTTTGTACGGCCAGAACTTAAAGAAGAAATGCGCCAGCTTGGTATCAACCATATCATCATTACGCTGGAAAATAATAGCCTGGCCTTCATTCCAGCTTCCGCAGTAGATGAACTCATGGCTAATGATTTTTCAAGAAATGGAGGCAACTGGAATCGCTTTTACTTATCAAATGTTGAAGGACTCGTACCAGATTTTTCGGTCAACCTTAAAATCCAGGAGATTCTTGTGACACCTGATGGTGGCCAGGAACGACGGGCAGATTATTCTAAAGAAATAGTGGATGGTTGGGAATACGTGCTTGATGCCAGAGGCAATGTCACTAAAGATTCCCTGGGCAATGATATCAAACGGGATAAACTCGTGCGCGTCTATGCCACGGTTCTCGAACTGGTGCAAGCTAAAAACGCATTGTTGCGCTCAAGACTGGAGATTATCAACGAAAAGACCGGTGAACAAATCTGTTCAGAAAACATAGAAGTAGAGGAGATTTTTGGTCATGTAGCCCGTAATATAATCGGTGATGACCGTGCCCTTGACCCAAATATGCGTACTCGAATTCAGCCCCTTCCGTTTCCTTCCGAAAGTGATCTGATCCGAGATGCATTCAAAGGACTGAAACCAAAGTTTGTAAATGAAGTGCGGAACGCGAACTTTGCAGCATCCGGTTTTTAAAAATCCTTGCTCTAGAACTAAAAAATAAAAACGGGCAGGTTGCGATCTGTCCGTTTCTATTTTCAAGCACTATTGCATGCTTATCTATTTTCTAAGTAAGGCTTACATCCCACCTACCAACTCTCAATCTCACAACTGCCTCCTGCTTCCTATTTCCTGCTTCCTAATTCCTGCCTACTGCTTGCTGCCTACTGATTCCTGCTTCCTGACTCCTGATTCCTGACTCCTATTTCCTACCTCCTGCTTCCTATTTCCTATTTCCTGCTTCCTATTTCCTGCCTCCTGACTCCTATTTCCTAATTCCTGCTTCCTATTTCCTGACTCCTGACTCCTGACTCCTATTTCCTAATTCCTGCTTCCTATTTCCTATTTCCTATTTCCTGACTCCTGACTCCTGACTCCTATTTCCTATTTCCTGCCTCCTGCTTCCTATTTCCTATTTCCTGCCTCCTGATATGAACTGGCTATAAAAGTTATCTTAAAATTGAATCTCAAATTCAATTTCCTTACCGTCTCTCAATGCGACGAGTGTTGTTTTGTCTCCCTTGTGAAGTGTTCCGAGTGCTTCCATATATGCATAGATGTCTTTGATCTCCTTGCCTCCCAATTTCATGATGATATCCCCTTTCAGCATACCTGCGATGGCCGCAGGCTTCCCATCTCGCACACCATCGATGCGCATACCCGCTCCATCATAGAGATAATCAGGCAAAATACCGAGTGTCACTTCCATTTTGGGCGTGGAAGAAGGATCAGGGTCCTTGGTTTTTGTAAATACTAATTTTTCATTTTCATCCATCATCTTGATGAGTTTGCTGACCATATCAGCTACGATTTCCATCCCTTCATTATTGATGAGTTGGACGTCATCAGATGGTTTGTGATAGTCTTCATGTGCTCCTGTGAAATAATGGATCGTCGGTATGTCCGTCAGGTAAAAGGACGTATGATCTGAAGGACCGATACCTGATTCACTCATAGTGATCGTCAGATTAGCGGTATTGGATTCATTGATCAGATCAACCCAGGCAGGAGATGTTCCAATGCCGTTAATAGCCATTTTATTTTCATTTAGTCGGCCTACCATATCAAAGTTGAGCATAGCCGTCACTTTGGTAAGATCGATAGTCGCATGGTCGCAATAGTAGTTTGAACCCCACAACCCATTCTCCTCCCCGGTAAAGGCTATGAAGAGATAATTGAATTCCTTTTCGTTATGTAATCGCTGCGCCAGCTCCAGAATCATCGCTACGCCACTAGCATTATCATCCGCCCCATTGTGTATGGCCGGCTCACCGACATATAATGACCCAAACTCTCCATATCCCAAGTGATCATAATGTGCTCCTAGGATGATCGTGTAGGCTGCCCCATGATCAAGGTATCCGATGACATTACGACCTGTTTTACCACCTTCCCCACTTTTGCTGGAGAATTCAACATCATGGGGATTGGGTTTATTGACTGTCAGGGATTGAAACCATGTGCCGTTTTCACCCATAGGCTTGAGATCGAGCTGTTTATAGCGCTTTGCGATGTAATCTCCGGCCTTCAGTTCACCTTTGGATCCGAAAGTTCTACCTTCCAGTTTGTCATCAGCGAGATAAGTTATATCAGCCAGCATTTGTTCCTGGTCCGTACCAGAAGCAGACCATTTTGTGGAGCTGCAGGAGATAAGGATCGTCAGGGAAACAAGGCCAATGGATTTTTTAAGGAGATTGCTTAAAGGTATTAATTCCATGTTGCGAGGTATAAAGTAACAGCCATCATCGGCCTATATTTGTAGGTCAAAAATACAACAGATGATTCGATCTTCTTTAATTGCCCGGCTTTTCCTGACTGCAATTGCTACCTGTATACTCCAAATTAATACCTCCCAAGCCCAGCAAAACGTTGTGGCCTCCGATTCGCTCCGATATCCACAAGAAAAACACCTGGCCAATATCCGTCAATTGACTTTTGGTGGAGACAATGCTGAAGCTTACTGGAGTTTTGACAGCCACAAACTCGTATTCCAGGCTACACGGGCAGAATGGAATGCATCCTGCGACCAGATCTTCATCATGTCTACCAAACATCCGGAAAAGCCATCCGCCATTCCTGACCTGGTGTCAACCGGAAAAGGCAGGACGACCTGCGCATATTTTATGCCTGGCAATAAATCAGTACTCTATGCCAGTACCCATATAGGCAATGAATCATGTCCCCATGTTCCTCCCCGGAGAGAAGATGGAAAATACGTATGGCCAATCTACTCGGACTATGACATTTTTGTAGCCAATCTGAAAGGAAAGATCAAAAAGCAACTTACGAATGAACCAGGCTACGATGCGGAAGCAACCGTATCCCCCAAAGGAGATAATATAGTCTTCACCAGCATGCGCAGTGGTGATCTTGAACTGTACACAATGAATATAGATGGATCAGGTGTAAAGCAATTGACCAATCAGCTTGGATATGATGGAGGCGCCTTCTTCTCTCCGGATGGCACAAAGATCATATTCCGTTCCTCCCGACCCAAAACCGAAGAGGAGATTACCGAATACAAAAGCTTTCTGGCAGAAGGCCTCGTGGCCCCAACCAATATGGAACTGTACATTATAAACGCTGATGGTTCCGGTCTCCGACAGCTTACCCACCTTGGGAAAGCTAACTGGGCTCCGTTCTTTCTTCCCGGCGGACAAAAAATCATATTCTCCTCCAATCATGCGGCTCCTCGCGGCTATCAGTTCAACTTATACACAATCAATCTGGATGGTACCGGCCTTGAGCAGGTGACTTTTGATAATACCTTTGACTCATTCCCTATGTTCAGCCCAGATGGAAAAAGAATATCCTTTTCTTCAAACCGAAATAACGGCGGCACCCGTTCAACGAATTTGTTTGTTGCAGACTGGGTTGACTAACCAAGGGCAAGGAGCAAGGAGCAAGGAGCGAGGGGCAAGGGGCAAGGGGCAAAAAACTCACGTCTCACAATTCATACTTCGACTTTCGCTCAGTACAAGCAACACTCAAAACTCACAAGCAACACTCACAACTCATACTTCGACTTCGCTCAGCACAAGCAACACGCACAACTCATACTTCGACTTCGCTCAGCACAAGCAACACGCACAACTCATACTTCGACTTCGCTCAGCACAAGCAACACGCACAACTCACAAGCAACACTCACAACTCATACTTCGACTTCGCTCAGTACAAGCAACACTCATAACTCATAAACAACACTCACAACTCATACTTCGACTTCGCTCAGTACAA
>JAWXAW010000020.1:0-45035 GCA_034439675.1 Saprospiraceae bacterium
CCCTACACATTTTGAATCCCTACACATTTTGAACCCCTACACATTTTGAATCCCTACACATTTTGAACCCCTACACATTTTGAACCCCTACACATTTTGAATCCCTACATATTTTGAATCCCTACCCGGATCATCCCTCCCGATGGACAAAATACATAGCCATCTCCCCTTTTCCTTTCGCATGGATCATGCCGCGCGGTGTAAACACCAACCCGGGTGTATCCTTGATGTGCTGATAGGTTGCCTCCGAAATATTCACATGACCTACTTCGCCACTGCTCTCCATGCGGCTCGCGATATTAACGGTGTCTCCCCAAAGATCGTATTGAAACTTCTTGACTCCAACGATACCTGCCACTACCGGGCCGGTGTGAATGCCAACTCGCATTTGAAATGACGGTAGACTTTGCTGATCTTTTTCCCTTTTGCGGTTGATTATAAAGTCCTGCATGTCGAGGGCGGCATGCACGGTATCGAGGACACTTGCCGTATTGTTGACCGGAATGCCTGCTGCAGCCATATACGCATCACCGATGGTCTTGATTTTTTCAATCCCATATTTCGTCATGATATGGTCAAAGGCCTTAAAACATGTGTTTATTTCTTCAACAAGTTCTGCGGCCGTCATAGCCTCTGATATAGTGGTAAATCCTTTAAAATCTGAAAAGATGATGGAGGCAACATCATAATACATCGCTTCTGCATATCCCTTTTGTTTTAGTTCCTCTGCCACCGAGGCCGGAAGAATATTCAAAAGCAATCCTTCGGAGATGTCCTTTTCCTTTTGAATTGCCGTCCGTGATTTGTGCACATATCTCAGGCGGGTGTAGATCCCAATGGCACCTAGCAGAAAAACAATTCCAACATACATATATCGGTTTCGCGTGTTGGTTATTCGTACATTCTTCAAATTAGCATCCAGTTTATCCAACTCCAGTTGTTGAATCTGTCGGGCTTTTTTCTCCGACTCGTACTTTTCCATCATCTCTGTGACGGCTTTTACTTTTTCTTGGTTGAGATATTGATTATTGAGTTCGATAAATTCAAGAAGGTTGGTATAGGCTTGTTTGAAATTATTGAACCGGGCGTGAAGGGAAGCGCGTTCCCTCTGAACCTTAGCCAGATTTTCCGTGCTTTTCAATGCGGTCGCCACCATGTAGGTGGTATCAAGTCTGTCGATGGCTTTTTTATAGTGGCCCTGCTCAGCATCCACATTGCTGAGATTGATGAGGAGGTCCATGTATTCATCCGTCAGATTTATCTTACGCGCTATCCGGGCGGCCCGCGATAAAAAATAATAAGCGCTATCGAGGTCGCCTGTCATGCCTTTCAAGCTGCCAAGGTTGCCAAGGCTTGTTAGCAAATTACTTGTATCCTTATCTTTATCGGCCTCAAGATAGATCTGACGAAACGTCTGACCAGCCGTGGACATATCTCCCACCGAAGCCTGGGCTATGGCAAGATTGTTGAGGATAGTATATCGGAATTCGTGATCCTTCCATTCGGCATTCCATAGCGCCAATGCCACACGGCTGATCGAATCCACACGGCCAAATTCTTCTATGGAGAGATAGATGTTCGTAAAGTTGGCCAGGATCGCCATCAGGATGTTGCTGTCACATGCCGGTTGGTACTGCTTCATCGCCCAGAATAATTCATTCAGGGCGACATCCGCTTTTCCAAGTTTGTCCTGATACGAAGCGAACATGACCCGGCTGAAAATCTGTTTGCATATTTTTCCATGATGGCGATAGATTTGAAACAAAGAATCCGCTAAGCCAGACCTGAGTTCAAAATTCATTTCCTGATCCTTACGCAGTGACTCCATAGTGCTATCTGCCCATGCGAGATCTGCAATCGTCCCTATCTGAGCAAATGACTGCGTAGACATCCACCCTGCAAGAATGAATACCAAAATTCTGGCTAAGAGATATCCCTGCTGGATGTTGCGTTTAGAAGATAATGACGTCATAAGTCGCTATCAAACCTCATCATCACCTACCTTCTTCTTGGTAAAAACCCATGAACCGGTCGTGCCATCTTTGAGGTTGATGTCAAAGCTGAGGGACCAGTCATTGGCTGAGGTGTCAAATCCAAAATCAACAGAATAATATGTAGATACTGACTGCCCGTTCGGACTATTGCTATCTGCCACCGAAATGTCATTCGAGGATTTGCTGTTGTCAATGGTAAGTGAAGATCCGGTGTTAGCGGCATCGTTTACCTGGAAGACCATAACATTCGCGTTACTCTTGAGGTATCCTAGAATAATAAATGATACCTCTGTTTCAGGTGCGTTGGGATTGGAGTATTGGCTTCGGGGTGCTGGGACATAGGCTGTGACCGAGGGAAGTGAGCCAGCTAATAGCTGGTTAAGGCTGCTGAGGGACATTGTAATGTGGTTTAGGTTTGTTTTGAATAAAGTAACATCCTAAAGTTAATGGAAGGAAATGAAAACCTGCCAGAAATGAAAAAGAATTCTTTTTCTATACTTTCCGGAAACAAGAAAACCTCTGGAGATTACATAGGTTTTTTTGGAACGGATCCCTCTGCTGTCATTTTCTACCGATATCGGACACGGGTCCGTGATGATGTGTGAATTATGCAAAAGGTAATCCTTCCTTTTCACTCTTTTATCTCATCGAAGCCAATGATCTTCATCATTTGATTTGAGAGGGGCTACAGGTATTTTTACCAACCCTCTAAAGGCCGTTTAAACTATTTTTCTGTCCGGTTGAGTACAAACCCGCAAACATCATGTCTTATAATCGAAATAGATTTGTAAATCATTAAATTCAGGAATCATGTACAGCACATTCATTAAATCAATCGGAGTGATTGCACTCTTTGCCCTTGCCGGTTTTTTCACTTCATGTCAGCAGGAAGATAGTGTCGCCGATGTCGAGAACTTCGTGCTTCAGTCTACCATGGGTATTGAAGATCAATGCGGCGCAGGCAGAGCAGGATGCTACGAATTGGTTTTCCCTATCACGCTTCAGTTTGCCGACAGCACCACAGTTGTTGTCAACAATTACGATGAAATGAAACTTGCTATCCGCACCTGGTTTGAAGCCAATGGAGGCGGCAACGGTAATGGAGGCCATCATGGCGGCGGTCATCATGGCAATGGAGGACCATCAGGTTTAGGTCGTCCGGTCATCGTCCTTCCTTTCCAGGTAATTACCGAGACAGGTGAAATCATCACGATCGAAACCTTAGAACAACTCAGGGAAATCCGTGCACTATGCAATCTGGGTGGACAAGGTGGTCCGGGTGGACATCATGGTGGTGCCCCTTGCTTCACACTTACCTTCCCACTGACCATTTCATTACCGGATAGTTCACAGGTAGTCGTCAACACTCCGGAAGAAATTCGTACGGCCATTCGCACCTGGAATCAGAACAATCCTGGTCAGCATGCCCGTCCTGAGTTTGTTTTTCCTATTACCGTTACGCTGCAGGATGGCACACAGGTAGTGGTCAACAGCAGAGAAGAACTCCGTGCACTTAAAGTAGAATGCAGAGGGTAATGCTTCGGCTACGCTCAGCAACCGGGAACAACTAGATAGTTGCTCAGAGAGAACAACAGAAGAACATCGCGTTTTAAGCGTTAGTAAAAGAGACCCTCGGTGGCGAGGGTCTCTTTTTATACGTCAGAATGCATTTAAGATCGCCACGATATCATCTCCGTACTTAGCGATCTTTTGATCTCCCAATCCTTTGATCTTACTTAAGGTCAGGAGGTCCTGTGGTCTTTCCTTTGCGATATCCAACAGGGTTGCGTTTTTAAAGACCATAAACTCAGGGAGGTTGATTTCGTGGGCTCTGTCTTTACGCCACAGACGCAGGGCGACATAAATGGTTCGTTCTGTTTCGTTGAGATCCTCCTCAGAGATGACAGGTTGCTTCTCGGATTCCTTGACTACTTTTTCTTCTTTTACTTTCACGTCATTAGGTTTTGGGTTTTCATAAAAGACCAGGATGGACCAGTAGTCCGGATTGCCTGGTACAAACTGCGTGGCGGTTTTCTTGACGGTCACGCCATCCATAAAGGAGTTGATGGCTTGTTGATCCGCCAGGGCGCTTTCCGTCGAAAGCCTCGTGTTGAAAAGTTTAAGGTTCATTGTTTTTAACTGGTTAAGGTGAAGAAATACAATTCAAACCGGATGCATTGGTGGTGCATCTCAATGTGTAGTGTATTGAAAGGGTGGAAATGTGACCGTCTGAGTATATTTTTTTGTGACGGTGGTATTGTAAGCAGGGGGAAGGAAGCAGGAAGGAGGTCGAAGCGCAGCGGAGATCCCGCCAATTGCAAGACAATTGCAGTGGGAAAGCAGTTAGAGTAAAAAATTTTTAATTATTAGCAAGAATTATTAACCCCAGGGTTTTCGGATCCATGTTGCTGTAGGCATCGAAGAGGAGAAACACAGGGGAGACAGATTTTGCAAAAAATCTGGATGTGGTTAAGGAAGTAGGAAGCAGGTCGAAACGCAGCGGATACTTCGACTACCTCAGCACAAGGATCCCGCTCCGTACGGGCGTCATGATTCTGGCGTCTGACATTTAGCGTCTGGCGTCTGGCATCTTGAAGCCGAAACGATACCCCAAAAGCTAAACTTGAATTAAATCTATTTGTTAATTTATTATTTTACTCCTTCTGACACTTATTGATTGGGTTTTTCTAAAGCAGGAATAGCCTTGATATATCATACTTAAAAAGTAATATAGAAATGCAACGAGGTACACGTATCGTCATAGCCATTATGCTCTCTGTTATTGTGGGAATGGCTGTGCTGTATTATGTCTTCCTTCCGATTTGGGTTAAACAGAAATTACAGAATTTGACCGGGTCTAAAAAAGATGAAATTTCACTTCAGGTAAAGCACATCCATTCTACGTTCTGGCCTATTGGTATCGTATTGAAAAATATCAACATTCAAAAATCTGAACCAGCCCAGTCAACCGACAACCATATTTCAATAGCGCGAATTCGTATTCAAGGCTTCCGTTGGTTGGCACTGCTTTTTCAAAAAAAATATATACTAGACAAAATCAACGTCGATGAAATACTGGGTGTATGGACGCTTCCGTCCACTTCCGATTCTACCGAGGTTTTCACTTTGCCATTTGATGCACTCTGTCGAAAGTTCGAAATCCGTGATTTGAATCTTAGGTTGAAACAAAGAGATTCAAATCAGGAGACCACCTTAGAAAATGCATATTTGGTGATTTCGAATTTTTCTTTGCAAAAAGATTCCATCCTTACATCAAATGCTTTTGAAATCCATGAATTGACATTGCCATTTATACAGCATGTATCGGCTGACAGTTTATACACCTATCGGGCACATCAATTAGATTATTCCGATAAAAGCTTGTCATTGAAAATGGATTCCTTATTAATGCTTCCAAATTATGCCAACTATATTTTTGCCCAACGTCATGAATTTCAAACAGACCGTATACATGTTGAGCTCAAAGGCTTGTCAGTTGCGCAATGTAATCTGGACCTCATGTTGAGCGATGGTGACTTGTATGCAAGTTCCATTTCCATTGATAGTTTCCTTGTCGATATCTTTCGCGATCGTCGTCTTCCTTTTTTACATAAAGAACGTCCCTTATACCAAGACCTACTTCAGGCCTATCCGGGTAAACTTTCCATAGATTCCATAACTGCGCATCAAGGCACTATCTCTTTTTCCGAACACGATGAAAATGCTCCGGAGGCTGGTAAGGTCTGGTTTACGGAAGTATCCGCCACGCTCAGCCATTTGTACAATGACTCCACGCTCAATATGAAAAACGACACACTCATAGTAACTGCAAAGGCGCTGGCAATGGGCAAGGGAGAAATTAGTTTTACATCACGTGGCTATTTGTTTGATTCCCAAAACACATTTGATTTTTCTGGCCGTATGGAAAATGTGTCGGCTGCTGCCTTCAATCCCATGCTTCGCCCCAATGCAGGTATAATGGCAAAAGATGGATATGTAAAAGGCCTCTATTTCAATTTTATAGCTGATCACGTGTTGGCGAAGGGTGACCTGCTGTTCCGTTACAACGATTTACTGCTATACGCAACAGACAAGGAAACCGGTTTAAAAAAGGGGTTAAAAAACCGTCTACTGACCACTGCCTTAGATCGCAAAATTTTAGATGCCAATCCCATGCCAAATGATTCGTTGCGTCACGGCCAGATTCATTATGAGCGAGATCCAGAGAAAATGTATTTCGCGTATATCTTCAAATCCATTTTTTCAGGTATAAAGACAAGCGTGGAGAAATAAAGAGCAGTCTTTCCTTCATCATCGGTCGGATTTAAGGGCCAAACAAGCAAGACTCTTTAAGTCCCCTTTAGGCGATGTGCTGAGCGAAATCAAAGTAGGATTTAGGGGCAAAGGAAGCGGATTGGCTCGCTGCGCTCGCCCATCCGGAATGGGGAGCCCGAAACCGAAATCCTAAAGCTCTATGCTGCGCATGGGGTCTTTTGCTTTTCAAGTCGCTTTTAAGCAAGCTTAACGCGCCATAAAAAGCAAAAGCCCCACCACTATCGTGGTAGAGCTTTAGGACTTCCGGTGAGGTCGGAAGCGGATTCGAACCGCTGTAGCAGCTTTTGCAGAGCTGTGCCTAGCCACTCGGCCATCCGACCATCTTTCATTTGTCAGGACCCACTTCAGGGTCCGTCTGTTTCAATCGAAGGGCAAATATAGGGGTTTATTGGTTTTTCCGTTTGTTATTGATGGATATTGCACGTTCCGGCTACAAATAATTGAGCTCCAGGCACATTGGTGATCAGGGATGCACCCGGTACAGCAGGATTGCTTTCGATATTGACGTTTTTGAGTTTGACGATGCCCGGGTTGTTGATAGCGCCTCCGACCAGAGAGCCCCCGGCCGTGATGGTCAAATCCAAAAATTCAACCTGTGCCGTATTGCTGATCTCAAATACCCGATCTCCACTACCGGTGATGTTTATACCTGATCCCTCTGCTTTTATCACCAGGTTTTTGTTGAGTAATAATGGTGCCGAACCAATATTGATGGTCTGTCCGGAAAGCAATCCGGCCAACCTGATCGTATCTCCTATGCCCGCACAAGTGATGGCAGCAGGCAGACTTCCAAAACCAGATCCTGAAGGCTGATTGACCGTCAATTGACAATCCAACGTTCCGCATACTTTCAATCCCCATGTGTTCAGGCTACCCCCATCCTGATTTGCTACATCCTGGATTTCTAATGTCCATATTCCATCTGAATGTTTACCATCAAAAAAACTCAGGGTATTGTTTGGTTTATACCACAGTCCGTCTGTCGGGGGACAAGGCCAGTTACTGTTTGCTGCTTCATCATCAAATTGGATATTAAAGTTATCATCATTCCCACAGGGTCTATCCCAAATCAGCCGCTCCGAAACATCAGGCGCTATAATGGTAAATTTGAGATCATCTACCCAGGAATGTGTCCCTGAAAGGTTAATAATGTTTATATCACTGATGACCATGTCGACCGGACAATTGAATGTCGAAGTCACAATGGGTGCACCGCTTGATGGAATGTTTATTGGAACATTTGTACTCATTAGCGCCAGACACGACACGGTGGTAAATGTAAATACGGATGACCAGACACCATTGCCACACGTGTTGTTTCCTTTAACTCTCCAATAATATTGTTGGTCCACTATAAGCGGAGAGGTAACCTGAAACTTGTCGGTCGAAGTCGTGCCGGATAAAACAAGGTTGGCAAACAGGTTGTCGTAGGCAAGCTGGTACTCATACTGCGTAGCACCTGCAAGTATTTGCCAGTCTAGTAATGGTGTGATTACCGCGTCTATTGAGTTATTAGTCGGACTCAACAATGTTGGTGCAACGGTTGGGGGCGATAAGAGGATGATAGTAAAAACAGAATCTTTCATACCTGTTGTACTCGTAGCTCTGACCAATGGTGTATAGGTCCCGAATAATCCGGTGAGGTTTGAAATGGTCAGCGTACTGTTCGATCCGGGTATGACAATTTGTGGACTGAAGTTCACGATAGAACCGGGAGGTTTGTTGATCACACTTAAAGACACTGGATCTGTAAAACCGAAAATTTGTCCAATCTCCACCGTCGTTTGTACAGATCCGTCATTACATTCAGATACTGTTTTTGGATTTAGTTTTAGCGTGAAATTGGGTAAGGCCTGCTCTATAATGATGTTGGCATTGTTGATATCAAAGAAAATATTGTTTGACCCCCTGACCATAATACGACCAGTGGTGGTGGTCCCGGGAGGAATCAGTACGGACGCCGTACCATCATTGGGGGTGTTTTGAAGGAGTAAGGTAGGGTAGGTCAGACCACCATCTAGGGATAAGCGTATATCAACATTAGCACAATTGACAGGTGCTGCTGTAGTATTGGCGACATTCCAGGTGATGGTTTGTGTTGTGCCTTCTAGCCAGGTGGTTGGGCTGTTTTGTGAGCTTACCGTAAATGGTCCTGAAGTAGAGGTTACTGAAATCAAGGTATTATCCTCATCTGTGCATCCCCATGTTCCATCATACAAGTCCCGCACAGTGACTCTGAATTCCATGTCTCTGGTGACGGAAGGCAACTCCTCCCAAGTAGGATTGGTGCCGTTGATGATACTGGTGATATTTGGAAAGTATCTTGTTGGCGATGATGTAGGTAGCAAGCTTCTGAACATAGGGCCGACCACATTAGTAGATACCGGTGGCATGACCGCTCCTACCTCCGGATCCCATTGCTCCCAGCAATATGTCAAAGGGTTATTATCTGCATCCGTTGCTGAAGCGGTCAAAACAAACGGGGTAGAAAACGGAATGGTGTAATTGGGAACATTCGCGACTACAGGTGCTGCATTAGCTGTAGAGATGATTGCTTCACAAGTGTTAGCCCCTATCTCTGCAGCTATTTCCTGGAGACTAATCCCATGCATGTACGCATCACTATTATTTTGCACATCCGGAGGGCAAATACCTGCATAACCCATGATGGTGGAGGCACTTCCAGGCTCCATCGCTGTTGATGGATTTCGATTACAGCTGTTGTTTTGCGTGTGATTCCCTCCAAACTGATGGCCTAATTCATGAGCCACATAGTCAATGTAAAAGGGATCTCCGGTAGGGGGATTCAATCCTGTTGCTCCGCGGGCCTTGTTTGCACTACTGCAAATCACACCAAGGCCGGCACAACCCCCACTACCAATACTAAAAACATGACCAACATCATAATTGGCACTCCCGATTACATTCGTAATGGTGGTCTGGTTTTGTCCAAGTTGTGCACAGGCGTCTCCCGAATAAGGATCTGCCCCCGGATCATAATAGAATATTGCTGAGTTGTTTCCGATGAGGATTAGCCTGGTTGAAAAATCAACTTCATATACATCGTTTACTCTATTGACCGCAGTGACCACCTGCGCCATGACAAGTGCTGATTGAGATGAAGAAGTGGCTCCAAAATAATTGCTGTATTCACCTGTGGTCGCTACCGCAAGTCGATAACTTCTGAACTCACAATCTCCAACGATGCGTTGGTCAGAATATCCCCCCCCATTAAAATCTGCTTCCTCTGTTCCGCAGGCCCATTCTATTTCTCTTGAATATGTTTTTGAATAATACACCACCCGGTTAGCCAAATCATTTCGTTGATAAGGGTCGATATAAGTCTTACCATCAAGATCGCTGATGACCGCCCTGAAACCATTTTTAGTCCAGTCTGCTCTGATGATCCGGTAAGGATTTGAAACCGAAACGCCTCTGAATGTTTTTATATCCGTGTACTCTGCAGCCAGCGGCGCCTCCATCATATCATACTGCACGATGCGAAACATATCCGCTGAACCATCCGCCAGGCCAACAGTAATAATCGTATTGCTTGACATCAACGGTTGGGCATATTCATATGGCGCAGACCACAGTTTATTCTTCATCATCTGGTGGTCCATCTGATAGGTCATGTACTCCTGAGGAATGATATCCCGCTTGCCCATGGGGATGATATTTTGCGGATCAACTGGAGACCATGATTGGGCAAACGAAGGGCTTGCACAGAGAAAGAGGATGATGGAAATCATCCATAGAGGTGCGTTTCTCATATATATAAATTCTGTAACTTGAAAATTCCTAGCTATCAGATAAATACAAATATAATTCCTTCTTTTGATGTATACAAGGAAATATATAAGGAAGGGGGGCGGTTAAAAAGGTAGGGGGCGGTCGCGACCGCCCCCTACCTTTTTAACCGCCTGTTTCTAATTTGGTTTTTACCTTAAAACCGAGTTGCCAGGTAATGCGGCAACATCGCCCTCCAGGTAGGCCAGTCATGCTTCATATCCGGTCCCCAGACATCAAGCTCGTGTGGTATACCTTTGTTGTTCAGTAGATTAGAAAAGTTTATAGACGCGCTAGGGCTTTCATAATCTCCTGATCCGGTAAGGATATGTACATGGTTTGATCTCCTGAGCATCGGGAGGAAATGGTCATCATCCAGTTTTTCAAGGTAGTGCATCGGACTGTTGAAATACACGTCTTCATCAAAATACCCGTCTGTATAGGATGTCAGGTCATAGACCCCGCTCATGGCAATCGTACCTGCGAAAAGATCCGGCCGTCTGAAGTACATATTGGCCGCATGTAATGCACCTAGTGATGCACCACAGGTAATAATCCCGGTTTCTTCACTGGTGTTTTGTTTGATATACGGCACGACCTCCCTGGTCACATAGTTGTTAAATTGCTGGTGCCGGATCGACTTGTGACGCGGATGCATCCTACTGTTGAGCCAGCTCTCTGAGTTGATGCTGTTGATAGAAAAGACCTTGACCTTACCAGCTTCAATATATGGCTGGATCACATCCAGCAGCAGAAATCGCTCATATTCGAGATAGTCGGCTGCGGCCGTCGGGATCAGTAAAAGGGCAGTCCCGTAGTGGCCATACATGGCGATTTCCATGTTTTTGTTCAACGATGGGCTGTACCAGGAATCAAGTATTCGGTTCATACGTAGTTGGTCATGATTGAAGGGTCTAAGATGTGTAAAATAATTGACTTGATAGGGTTGCTAATGTCTATACTATCTGTGTGTTTTTTATTTCAATTAACCGGTGGATTGACATTACGGTTTTCGTAGGCCCGCTGTCAGTTATCGTATTATCAGTCCTGGTCATTTGCGGATGATGGGCCTCCTTTACCGGTAGCCCCGCTTAAATTGCCTATATTGAGCAAGACCTATTCCATGTATGCGCTCTCCCGGCATTCATTGGGAGTTTAATTAAAACACAACCTGACTTTGAATTTGTCATGGATTTTGGTTTTATCACCACCATCCGTCTGAAATAGTTGAAAACAAATGGCAGGGCAGTTAGCGACCAGAAACATTTTTTATACCCACCCGATTTTACGACTGCCCCGGAGGTATAGTATCGGCATTTTATACCGCATCAGATTTAACCCATATGAATTTAATACATCCTGCATCCAGGGCTCCTTCAAAGCAAACAAAAAGAAAACGTTTACTGATTATAGGCCTTTTGGTTTTAGTGCTTCTGGTCATCATTCGATTGGCACTGCCTTATATTGTTTTAAATTTTATCAACAATCGGTTGGCCAATATCCATGGCTACTTTGGTCATGTAGATGATCTCGATATTTCACTCTATCGTGGTGCTTATATTGTCAAGGATATCTATATCGACATCATTGACACAACGACCCAAAACCAACTACCGTTTTTCTCGGCAGACAACGTAGATATCTCTATTGAATGGAAGTCGCTTTTAAAAGGTCAGATCGTGAGTGAGCTTGAATGCCATACCGCGCTACTTCGTTTTACAAACAATGCTTCGGAACCTGAACAACTTGAAAGAGATTCAAATGATTTTCGATTGATTCTCAAGACATTTACCCCTCTCAAGGTCAATCGGTTTGAAGTGTTTAATGGTAAAATTCAATACCTCGATCAGTTCGCCACACCGCCTGTTGATATCTTTCTTGACAACGCACACGTTCTCGCCAATAATCTCTCTAATGTTGAAGACACGACATTACTGCCTGCTACCATTGTCGCTACTGCTGATGTCTATGAAGGAAAGATGACTTTTAATATGCGGATCAATGCATTGGCCAATGATCCGACCTATGATCTGAATGCTGAAATCAAGAATGCAAACTTGGTCAGGCTGAATACCTTTTTTAAAGCCTATGGAGACTTTGATATCAACCGTGGTGTTCTGGATGTGTACCTTGAGCTGGCCGCCAAAGACCGAAAGTATATTGGCTATGTAAAACCCGTCATCAAAGATCTTGATGTGGTAGGCCCGGAAGACCGAAAGGATAGTGTCCTCAGAAAACTTTGGGAAGGTATCGTGGGTATTGCGGGTGATATAGCCAAAAATCCGCAATCAGATAAGATCGCGACTAAGGTGCCTATTGTCGGAGAGTATGGTGAACGGACGATCGGCATCTGGTATGCTGTTTTGGCCACTGTACGAAATGCTTTTATCCAGGCTATTTATCCTTCTCTTGATCATCAGGTGAACATCGGATTAGTAAAGGCAGTAGATGCTAAAGAGGGAAACAAAGGCGGCTTGTTTAAAAAAGCTTTTGATGGTCCCCTGAAGAAGGAAGAGAGGGAAGAGAAGAAAAAGGATTAGGGGATAGATGCCATTTTGTCATAAACTAAAATGAGATGCCTGTAAAACTAAAAAACACCTCGACGGTCCTTAAAAATGCCTTTACGAAATGGTTGTCGCGAGATCCGTTTAAGGAAAGTTCGGTCATCGCATATACGGCGATCTTCTCCCTGCCAGGTTTATTGGTTGTTGTGGTAGCGTTGTCCGGTTATTTCTTTGGCCCGGAACTGATCAAGAATCACATTCATCAGAATATCGCCAGTGTGATGGGCTCAGAGACAGCAGACCAGATTCAGGAAATGATTCTTTTTTCGATGCGCAGCAAGGATTCCTTGTGGGCCTCTATAATAGGATTGGTTACCATCCTGATCGGTGCAACCGGTGTATTTGTGCAGCTGCAAAAATCGCTCAATATTATCTGGGAGGTGGAAGCCAGGCCGCACAAATCAGGCTTGTGGCGATTAATCCGGCTTCGATTGTTTTCATTCGGTATGATCCTTTCGATTGCATTTGTGTTGCTGATCTCCCTGGTCATCACTTCGTTCCTTGCCGCATCGGCGGATTGGATCATGGGGCACTGGGGCATCACCATGGTCTGGTTTTTTAATATTTTCAACTTTACCTTCTCGCTCGCTTTTATCACGGTGCTTTTTGCCGCCATGTTTAAAATAATTCCGGATGCAGATATCAAATGGCGTTATGTCTGGCTCGGTGCTTTCCTTACTACCGTGCTATTTATGATCGGCAAGTCATTACTTGGATTTTATTTTGGCACTACCGAACCAGGATCAGGCTATGGTACCGCCGGATCCATTATCCTGATTCTGCTGTGGACTTCCTATTCCGCAATGATTTTCTTTTACGGCGCAGAATTCACCAAAGCATATTCCCTCCAGTATTATGGTACCGTCCCGGCGAATGAAGTAGCTGTTAAAAAACCCGGAAGAGTTGTGTGAGACAGTATGACAGTGTGAGACAGTGAGAGCAAAGAAGCCGATGCCACTCACACCGAAGGTGTGTGGCCGTTGTTGGTGTCCTCACCAACAACCAACGAAATTCAAATCCGCAATACCTTGCTGAATTGCATTCAGCTGTCCTGCTGGTGGTGAGGACACCAAGCCACCGGCAAAGTCACTACTTTTGCCACCTAATAAAATATATGAGCTTATAAACTTATAAACTTATAAACCACTACCTACCATGACCTCCGGACTCAAAGTCATCGCTCCTGCTTCTGTCTCTAACCTCGCTTGTGGTTTTGATACCCTGGGAATGGCAATAGATATCCCTTCAGATGAAATGATAGGTAAGTGGGTTGATAGCCCTGGCGTGCACATCATAGAAATCACCGGCACGAAAAAGGGCATTCCTATAGAGGCAGATCAGAATATTGCGGGCATCACTGCTATCTCATTGTTAAAACATCTTGGTGAACAAGGCAGAGGTCTTGAATTAAGAATACACAAACACATTCCAGGGGGTAGCGGTCTAGGTAGTAGTGCTTCCAGTGCAACAGCAGCAGCTGTGATGGTAAACGAACTGCTCAACAGACCGTTAGAAAAGCGGGACCTTATTCCTTTCGCGCTTGATGGCGAGATGGTGGCCAGTGGATCCAGACATGGTGATAATGTGGTACCAGCCATGATTGGTGGTCTGATCTTGATCCGGGATATTCAAACCTACGACTACCACCGAATCTATACACCCCGGGGGTTATTCATGGCGGTTTTACTTCCCGATATTTCCATTTCCACCAAAACTGCGCGGCAAATTCTTAGTCCCGAAGTGCCTTTACAGGCTATGGTAAAGCAAGGCGCCAATCTTGGCTCGTTTGTCATCGGTATGCACAACACAGATCTTGATCTTATCCGACGATCACTTGAAGATCTGGTCATCGAGCCACAACGAAAGCATCTGATCCCCCATTTTGACACCATCAAAGAAACCGCCTTAAAGCTTGGTGCGTTAGGCTGCAGTATCAGTGGGGCGGGGCCGGCTATTTTTGCGCTGTGCCAGGAAAAACTTCAGGCCACAGACATCGCTGCTGCCATGCAGAAGGTGTATGATGATCATAAATTACCTGCACGAAATTTTGTCGGTGCCATCAATCAGGAGGGAACGGTATTGCGTTGATGTCTATCTTGCAGTTGTCGCGATGATGACATATCCGTTTTAAGCTTAAAACAAAAAACTCTATCTTTTGTGCGGTCTGTTATCTTTGTCAAATGCGCACCACATACTTCCTTTGTTTTTTCATGCTGACGGCTTTCGACATTTTTGCTCAGGAATGGCAATCCGTTACACCTCCTCCCGACTTTTACACAGACCACACCTACGGGTTTTCGATCGACGGTAAAGGCTACCTTGTTTCCGGTACAACTGAATTTAACGGCCCTACCAAAGCCTTTCTTCAATTTGATCCGGTAGAAGATAGCTGGACCGCCCTGGAAGAATTTCCCGGCCCTGCCCGCGGTTATGGCATAGGTGATGTATGGAACAGAAAGGCTTATTTCGGTTTTGGTACGAGTGTCGATTCCTTGCTTCGGGATCTCTGGGTTTTTGATCCCGATTCCATGTCTTGGCGTCAGTTAAGCTCTTGTCCTTGTGAGCCGCGATTACACCCGACGTTTGTAGCCAATAATGGGAAGATTTTTATTGGTCTGGGTAATAACAACGACGGAAACCAGAACGATTGGTGGGAATATGACATTACTACAGATACATGGTCCCAAAAGCCGGATTTCCCGGATACAAAACGACATCATCCATACCAGTTTGCGATTGGTGATTATGTATATACCGGTTTCGGTCATGGTAATGGCATCTTCCGTGAATGGTACCGTTATGATCCCGTACCAGAAGAATGGCAAAGAATGGCCGATATACCTGGTGAGGGTCGCGTGGCGGGAACCCAATTCTCTTACAATGGCAAAGGGTATGTCCTAAGCGGAGACGGAGATGATCATAACTCCATGGAAACAGGCGAAATGTGGCGTTATGATCCTGAGCTCAACATCTGGGATAGCTTACCTCCTCACCCCGGGAAATCACGATGGGCCCCGGCATCTTTTGTGATCGATGGCGTAGTATATCTCTACAACGGCACTGTTACCGTGAGCGGTGGTGGTTATGCCTATGTATCCGATGCATATTCTTTTGATCTCAAAGAAATGGTTTCATCTCAATCAGATCCTGTCATCTCGTCAGATTATACTTTGTTTCCTAATCCGTTTTCATCGCTGATCTATATAACCTCTCGTGCGGACGTATATGACCAATTAATCATTTACACGATGGACAATCGATTAGTATATCAAGGTGGTTTCAGTTCACAACATGATGTGTCTCATCTACCTGCCGGAATCTATAGTATTGACATCCTCAAAAACAAAAAAACAGAAAGTATCCTTGGCGTAAAATATTGATCCCCGATTACCGCTTACGGACCCTGCACTGTTCGTTTCAACTACGTTCAACGACCGGAAAATTCGTCGGGAGAAAGTAAGGGTAATGGTTTCGGCTACGCTCAACAATGAAGTTGCTATTTATAAACGACCCCTTTAATACTGCTATCTGCTATCGTAGCCCCATCCAGATTCTTTGCAAAATCTGTCTCCCCTGTGTTTCTCCACTTCGTTGCCTTCAACATCATGGCTCCGAAAACCCCGGGTTAATAGTTCACCCTAGTCATTTGAAAAATTCCACCTCTAACTGCTCCTTGCATCCTGCTCTCCCGCCGCAATTGCCATGCAATTGACGGGATCTCCGCTACGCTTCGACCTGCTCCTGCATCCTTCTCTACGCCACCAGCCAGCATATACATATCTTTAGAGAATGGTCAAATCACTCTTGATCCTTCAATGCTGTCTGGTGACGATGTCGATCACTTCGCAAGAGAATTCCTTCAGGGTGATGTCCTTCAACATCCGACTTCCACACCAGGGCGATGGTATACATTATTGGGATCATCGTCGTCCGCTTGTAACGAGCACGATCCGTTATCATGAAGCAGATATCATTGGTGTCCAGGAAGCTTTCCGAAGACAACTCGACGAAATGGTGACTGACATGCCGGAATATGATTGGTTTGGTGTCTGCAGAACTGATGGTTCTATTCACCCCGATCCTGACAGTGAATTTTCGGCTATTCTCTTTCGAAAGGACCGGTTTGAACGCGTGGATGGCAACACTTTCTGGTTATCTGAAAAACCTGATGTCGCTGGTTCAAAAGGATGGGATGCCGCACTCCCCCGCATTGTGACATGGGTCAAGTTACGTGATATACTTTCAGGTAAATCCTTTTTCTATTTCAATACACATTTTGATCATATGGGTGAGACGGCGCGGGAAGAAAGTGCAAAACTTTTGCTTCGTAAGATTTACGAGATCACCGGAAATGAGCATGTTATACTAAGTGGAGATTTTAATAGCATCGAATCCAGTGCGCCCTATCTACTACTGACAGATAAACAATCCGCTTACTACATGACCGATGCCATGTATGCATCGAAGACCCCTCACCATGGTCCTGTAGGTAGTTTTTCAAGCAGTTTTTCATTGCCGGGTGTCGGTAATTACCGCATTGATTTTATTTTTATCGGAACCCAAATCACCGTACTTAAACACGCTATCATCTCAGATTCCTGGGACGGACGCCTCCCTTCAGACCATTTGCCGATACTGGCAGAAGTACGGATTGATTGATACCCAAAATTGCATTGGTAAGCAATGCAGTTTTGGGTCGAGTGCAACACGACCCTACCGGTTTTCGTCTTGTTGGACAAAGCGATTTTTTGGATCGGGTGCAACACGACCTTACAAAAATTGAATTATGAACTATTTACGCACCATTTTTCTCGGACTTTCTCTGCTCAGTATTCTCTTTTGCAGTTACAATCTCTATTTATTTGAGCAGCAACGACGTGTGACGAAAGAAGATCTTGTTGAACTTTCAAAAATTAAATACGGGCTTTTCAGTGTGGATGAGTGGAAGCGGATTCTGTCTCAGATCATCAGCAAGAAGGTCGAAGAACTAAATTTTACGGCTGATCAAAAGGTGGAGATGAAAGCGAAAGTTTCTGCTTTTCTGACAAAGACAATCACAGAAATGGAAGAGCGGTTTTATGAAGAAAAATCGAAATCAATTGAAGGCTTGTTTAAAATTGGTGTTGCCGGACTGACAGGAATGTTTGACACGATGAAAAAAGATGTCCCCATCTTTACTGAACAGATTCTTGATTTTTTAAATCATCCGGGCAACAGAGACAAAGTCAAAGGCTACATCATGGATAAACTTTCTGCGTACACGGATAAGACCTTTGCTAAAATAGACTACACTGAACATGATCGTATACTTGCTTTGTATGGTTATGATGACCGCACACTGACCATCTCCGGATTGCAGCTTAGGTTAAACGATCTTTCCATTGGATCCCGCAACTATATCATCACGCTCTTTGTGTTTATGTTGCTATGTGGAGTGATGTTGTTGCTTTCCAAAGAGCTGGCTAAAATTGATTTTCTTTTACTCACGATCATCTGTTTTGTATTGCTGTTCAGTGGTCTGTTACTGCCCATGATTGAAATTGATGCCCGCATCGAAGAAATGAGTTTTACACTACTGGGTGAGCATATTTCATTCACTGACCAGGTTCTCTATTATAAAAGTAAAAGCATCCTGGAGGTCGTCCGGCTGATGTTAGTACAGGGAAAGATTGATGTGCTGTTGGTGGGCTTGCTTGTACTTCTGTTCAGTGTATTATTTCCTGTTGCCAAGCTGCTCTCTTCTCTTGTATATATCTACAACCCAAAATTACAAACAAACCGCGTCATCCGTTTTATGGTTTTCAAAACCGGTAAATGGTCTATGGCCGATGTGATGGTGGTGGCCATCTTTATGTCCTATATCGGGTTTAGTGGGATCCTTACAGAGCAGCTCAATCAACTCGAAGGGCTCACCAACAAAATGGATATCCTCACCACCAATAAGTCCTCCCTGCAGATCGGATTCTTTTTGTTTACCTCCTTTGCGATATTGAGTTTGCTTGTTTCACAAAAATTGCAATTCAAAAAATCTTTTTACGCGTCATAAATGATTTGTGCAGTACTTTTGAAATGTCCACCGCGAGATGAATCCTTTTCTATATTCATCCTCGTACAAATTTCTGCATACTATGACTCACTTTCTGTTTTCATTTATACTATTCCTTACTGCATTGCACCTCCAAGCCACCACCTGGACCATAGGCCCGATGAGGTCATATACCTTCTGCAGCCAGGTAGCTCCCCTGGTCCAACATGGTGATACGGTGGAAATAGAGTTTGCTACCTATATCAATGACCCACAGGTCATCTGGAATAAAAACAACCTCTACATTACCGGGATAGGCGGTCGTCCGCGTCTGGAAGCAGGAAGTATTATCGCCAATGATATGAGCAACGGCAAAGGCATCTTTGTGATCAGTGGATCGAATGTGCACGTGCACAATATTGAATTCGCCAACGCTGTAGTTAAGGAGAACAACGGCGCAGGTATCCGGCAGGAAGGGGCTAATCTGCTGGTCTCCAACTGCAGATTCGTCGCTAATGAAATGGGCATTCTGGGTGGCAACATCCCCGATTGTAAAACCACAGTGGAATATTGTGAATTTGTCAACGGAGGCAGTACGCTCAATCCGGGTTATCAACACAATATTTATATCAATCACATCGACACACTGGTCTTCCGCTATAACTTCACTTACGATGCCATAGCAGAAGGGCATGAACTGAAAAGCAGGGCTTCGTATAATTTTATCTTATACAACCGGATCGCCAATCAGGGCAGTGCAGATAGTCGCACCATTGATTTGCCGAATGGAGGCACAAGTGTTATTGTGGGGAATATCATTGAACAAGGACCAAACTCTGCCAACAGTAATTTACTTGGATATGGATTAGAAGGTCTGACCAATAATGCTCCACACACCCTCTATTGCGCCAACAATACCTTTATCAATAAAAAGTCAACCGGAAGTTTTATTCAGGTTGCCAATGGTACAGAGACTTTGTTTGTTAAGAACAATACGTTTGCGGGCGCTAAAACGGGTGGTTTGTTTATAGGTATAGCAACCGTCCTGGATTCATCCAATAATGCCATCAACAATTCACTGGATGTTTTTGGATTTGAAGATCCATCAAACCATAACTATCATTTGTCACCAACCTCCCCGATGATTGATGCGGGTACGCCTCTTTCAACTATTGTCCATGGTTATTCCTTACAGCCATATCTCTCCTATAAGGACACTTGTTTGTTTGAATCCAGAACCTTAAATGGCCTGCCGGATATAGGCGCATATGAATATTTCCTTCCACTGGCTTTGGCTGATGATGCGTCCGTGGAGATATCGCTATATCCTAACCCTTTTGCAGCAACGATATCGATTGATGTTCCAGTAGATCAATATAAAGAGGTGTCTGTGCGATTTTCAACAGTCTCCGGCGTGGAGGTGATGCGTAGACGATTGGATTTAAAAACAACCACCCTAGATCTTTCTGAATTAATCAGAGGGATCTATTTTGTGACGATGATGGCTGATCATAATATAGTAGTCCGAAAAATAATTAAACTATAACTCTGGTCTATTCTGGGAAAGGTGCATAGTGAATCTTGGTACCGACTTGCAATAGGAAATAATCACAATCCGTTTTTTAAAAGCTTGTCCTGTTGTGTATAAACAATCCCCATTCCCCGAGGTGATTGGTACAATAGCTGAACTGGAACAGGAAATTATTATACATCAACAGCGTAAACGCAGGACCACCGCCATAAAGCCATTGATTGGTCAGTGGATTGACCACTCCGGTAAAAGGATCGTTGACAAAACCAGCCTCTGCAAGCAGAGATATATAAAATGAATAGGTCACCCGTCTGAATTGTTCAACAGGCATTATGGAGCCAAGATTTGATTGCTTCTCAAGGAGTTTGTAGGCTAGTTGGTATTTGCCTAGGACATAATCTAATCCATCGATAACGTATAGTTCATATCCACTGACGTACTTAACCCCGGACCCGAGACCTTTATAATATACAAACGATGGTTGGCTCCGGCTCAGACTGTATTTAGCCACGGAGGAAACCCTGTGTTGAAATCTACGACCCGTCGTGACATTCCATTCAAGGGAGAGAGAGGTAATCAAGGTGTTTTCATCGGCCCCTTTCGTCAGCCCTATTTTTTCTGCTTCTGCCGAAAACTTGATGCCTTTCGCTGGAAATATTTTGCGGTCGCGGTCATCATACTCATAGACAAAGCGAAGCGAAAAAACACTATGTGTGCTGTCACCATTGCTGAAATAATTAGGATTGTAACCTGTGACCACATCCTGATCTATATTCAGATTCTGGTACCTCAGCGCGAGTTCGTATTTGATAGTAATAGTCGGTCTGTAAAAGGTCCTGATCTGTCCTTCCCATCTTTCTTGTATTTTCTTTTCGCCAAGCCTGACCAGTTGTTCTTGGTTGTTGATGGTACCATAATTGATCTCCTTGTTGATACTATGCAAAAACAAGGTGGTGACGCCAAGGCTTTGCCGTTTGTTGAGGTATGGAAATCTGTATTCAAGTTCCTGTTTGGGTGTGTATCCAAACTGTATCAAGGCTTTGATTTTGTCATTGAGGCCGGTAAAATTGAGCCAGTCGATACGCCCGCCGAGATTTATCCGGTCTAAACTGTGGTTGAACGTAGTCCACCACACATTAAAATTCCTGTCTGCCAGATCCAGGATAGGGGCCGCATAGATATACCATGATTCTTTTAGCTCTATGGTGATCTCTATCAGATCGTTTTTAGTATCCCACTCCGATACATTGACAACGACCTCGTTGAATATGCCCAGATTAAGCAGGTTGTCTCTGTTTCGCTCCAGTACGGGCCCAAGTTCGTTTTGTGTCAGGGTATCCCCTTCAGCAATAGTGAGTTCGCGGTATACGATAGATGCCTTGGTTCGCTTAAGGCCGATCATGGATATCTTCTGTACAGTTACATACTGACCAAAGGATTGCTCAACAAAACAAAATAATCCTGCTAGGAGGAAAATGATGCGCCAACGATCAGGCATCAGACATTGAGATAGTGTAAAAAGGCATCATAATGATCCTGGAGGCTTTCAAAATACCCTTCTTCAGAGAAGGTCGCTTTGATGTTATATCCAAACCGTTCCAGTGTTGCCTGCAGGTGCTGTATTTCCTTTTGATTGGTTTTGATCGTGAGGTACATCATCTTGGTGCCCTCATCGTGCGTAAGAAAACTGGTGAGAATGACCGCGTTTTCACTTTCAATGATCCTGGATATTTCGGCCAGGCTATAATCCGCCTTTTGTAACTCAATGACAATGATCCCGCCAGGCTCGGAAAAAGAAAAGCTACGGGCATAATACTGAATAAGATCTTCAAGCGTAATGAGCCCGAGGTAATTGTCCTTCTGATCCACTACAGGAATGACCGTGAGTTTGTGATCCGCCATGACGCTCATGACTTCAAACAAGTGGTCCGTGTCTCTCACAAATGCTTTGTTGAGTCCAAGAGAAAACGAACCGATCGGTTCGTCTATAGGACTTGTCGTAATGTCTTCCTCCGAAATAGTGCCCAGGAGTTGTTCATTGTTGACAATCGGAAGATGTTTAAGGTGATACACCTGCAGATACGTCAGTGCCTGCTCCCCTGTATCAGAGGTGCGAAGCGGATGTATAAGGTGTGATATAAGCTCCCTGGCGATCATGCCGTATTGGTTTTATACTATATAGACGAAAGATTGTGCCAAAAGTGTCGTGGGTTATGATTTATTTAACGGGTGAGCTTTCTTTTTTCAATCATAAACTCCTGTTCCGATAGTAGTCCCCTGTCCCTGAGTTCTGCTAATCGTTTTAACTGAGACAGTAAATTATCATCTTGTATAGGCTCTTCTGTCGGGGTTTCAGGTGGCTGGGTATGTTCAGTGACAACCGCAGGTATTTCAAGCCGGTAAGCATTTTTCTGGAATTCCTCAAACCTGTTCTGTATTCTAACAAAAGCAAGATCATCATGCGTCTTGAGCTTTTCAAAATCGTTAAAGCCAAGGGCCACCGCCCGGTCGATATGTATGTAAGCTTTATCTACCTGCTCCGTAAGTGAATAAGCACAAGCCAGGTTGAAATGAAGTGAAATATCTCTCGGGTGTATTTCGAGACCTTTTACAAAATCTTCAATAGCTCCCTCCAGGTCAAATTCTTTATACTTTTTGATGCCATTGACTTTGTAGGGATTTTGAACTTCCCTGGCCGGGGCTTTCCTATTTCCTGAAGTGGTTGGCACTGGTGTTCTTTGGCGTGGTTGGGCTACCGGTGGATATCCTTGTTGCCCTCTCCGGTTGTAGATCGGCGGAACCATCCCTTGTTGTGAATTATATTTCAGGTCAAATTTTTCCTCCGTCATGCTGAAGAAAACGATTGCATCAATCAGACCCATGATGCCTGTTATGATTCCAAATGAAATAAAGGTTAAAAACACGTAGAAGATACCCAGCCCAACCTGGCCCAGGTAAAAACGATGGACGCCGGCCCAACCCAGAAAAAAGGCAAATAATCCGGCTGCTGTTTTACTTCTCATGAAGCGTTTCTAAAGTGGCTAGTAATGAAAATGAATTTCAGCAAAGGTCGGAATTTTTGACTGTGTTTCGATACTGAACTTCGACTCCGAATCCTACACCTGATTTATGGAGTGTGGGCAACACATAGGCCGTTAAAGAAATGGCCTCCAGTTTGCCTTCTTCCAGAGGTATTCCTTGCTCGTTATACTTACACCTTGTATTTACATGTCAATATGGCAATATCGTCCGGATATGGCCTTGAGCCGCGGAATCGATCTACCTCCAGCATCAGCGCCTCATTAATCTCTTCGGCCGTAATGGCTTTATCTGCTCCTTCAAGGATAGGTAAGAGATGGCTGTCATCAAAGTACTGTTCCAGTTCATTGACAATATCCGTAAGTCCGTCCGTGCAGGCAAAAAGGGTGCCGGGATGCGTCAACTTGACTTCACCCATATGTATTTCGGGTAGGGTTTCAAACGCCCCTATGATGGTACATCCGCTTTCAAGTCTTGTGATGGTTCCGTTTTGAATCAGGAATGGAGGAAAGTGTCCGGCATTGATATACTGGAGGGTGTTCGTCTTGAGATTGAGCTCGCCAATAAAGAGTGTGATAAACCTGTCGCTCCGGGTGATCCTGTACACCGCTTCGTTGAGCGCAAATACAAATGTTTCAAGATCCCGGTATTGATAGATCAGGCTTTGCAGGATAGCTTGAAAATTTGCCATAAGTATGGCCGCAGACACTCCTTTTCCGCTGATATCCGCGATACAAAAGGTCAGCCGCCGCTCATCATACTGGATAAAATCAAAATAGTCACCACCTACCGTAAAGTGCGGTTTATAGACGGTAGCCATTTCAAAAAACTTGCTTTTGGGGAGATGATCCGGAATAAGCATTTTCTGTACGCTGCTGGCCAGTTCCATATCCCGGGCATAGAGTTCTTGTTCGATCTGCTTTTTAAACATCCGCTTGTTTTCGATGGCTACAGCGATGATGTTGGTAAATGTTGTGATAAACTGGATGCGCGGGTATTCGTCAGCATCTGAACGCACGCCTCCTATGAGTGCAAAAGCAATCGGATTTTTTTTATGATACACTGGTATGACAAGATCAAATCCCTGGAGTGGTTCAGGGTCTGTGCTCGTAATGCGTTGTGTCTTGGTGTAGCGCTTTAAGATCGGTCCCAGGTCGTTTCGGGAGGCTAGTTGATCTGCCTGTAAGTGCGTTGCACATTCCCATTCATCATCTTGATTGAAAAATAAGGCCATGCGCTTGATCCCCATCTCCCAGCCGATAAAGGATTTATACATGCTGTAGAGTTCCGGGGCGGCTACATTATCATTGATAGCCTGCGTGATGGTCAACAGGCTGTTGATCTGTAGCTGTTTGAGGCTGAGCTCCTGCTGTAGTTTTTCTATAGTGAGCTGCCCGGTGTCATTCATAGGATAGTGTTCATAAAATCCATTGGCAAGGTAATTCTATTTTCGTGAATGATTGAGGCTTGAACGACGGCGGGCGCTTACCTATTTTCTGGTTTTGGTTATTTTTTTACCCTATCCACTTAGTTCCTGTCCGGTATAAATAAGCTGAAATACTGTTCGTTTGCCATAAGTCGGGGCCTATAATCGTTTATTACCTATGTTTGCAATTCCAAATCAGGTATAATCTTGCTTACGTTCGACCGATATATCATCCGTCAATACTTGAGCACCTTTTTCTTTACGGCCCTGCTTTTCTCGATCATCGCGATTACGATCAACTTCAGTGAACACATAGAAAAGTTTGTAGACAAACCCGTCACCAAAAAGGAAATTCTCTTTGATTATTACCTCAACTTTATCCCATATATCAACGGATTGTTGTGGCCTATTTTTTCCCTGATCGCCGTTATCTTCTTTACCTCCCGCCTGGCACGCAATACGGAGATTGTAGCCTTTCTCAATGCCGGCATGAGTTATGGCCGGTTTTTACGGCCTTACCTTTTTACTTCATTCCTACTGGCCGGATTGTACCTGCTCGGTAATCATATCTTTTTCCCGAAAGGAAATAAGACCATGATGACTTTTGAAAATAAGTATGTTTTTCCAGGCAACTTTAAAGTCAAGAGCAGTAATATCCATTTGTTTATAGGCCCGGAATCCAAGGTTTATATTTCCAATTATCTCACCAATGACAGCAGTGGCACAGGGTTTCGTCTTGAGCAATATGATGACCTGAAGCTGACCTTTCTGCTCGAAGCGAAAAACTTTGAATATCTGGCGACAGAAAAAAAATGGCGTCTACGTGATTATGAAACCCGTCATTGGGTGGATGGAAAAGAACTATACTTTTCCGGAAAAGGCATGAATCTGGATACCGCCATCGCGCTTTACCCTTCCGATTTTGTCTACTACACCAATGACAAAGAGATGATGACCTCGGCTGAATTGCTACGTTTTATTCAGTATGAACAGGAACGTGGAATTGGATTTTCACGGATCATGAAATCAGAATATCACCGGCGCTGGGCAGAGCCATTTACAATCGTCATCCTGACGATTATTGGCGCATCTATTTCTTCGCGCAAATTAAGAGGTGGAATGGGGCTTAATCTCGCCCTCGGCGTATGGATCGGAGCCATGTTTGTTTTCCTGAGCAAATTTGCGCTCACCTTTTCCACCAACCTGCATATGAATCCAATGCTCGCCATGTGGTTGCCTAATATCGTTTTCGGAAGCCTGGCTTTTTACCTCACCCGAAAGGCTCAGAAATAAGGGCAACTTACTTATGCCCGCACCTGTTTACTTTTGTTCCTGCCTCAGGACCCTTCATACATGGTTAACCAATGGACTCTCAAGCTGCTTTTATTACCCCTCGCCATTCTATATGGGTTGGGTGTTGCTATAATAAATGGCCTCTATTCCATTGGTCTGCTTCGTGGAGTGACTTTTAGTCTACCTGTCATAAGTGTAGGCAATCTGACGGTAGGGGGAACCGGAAAAACACCACATACAGAATATCTGATAAGACTGTTGCACGAATACCTTCCGTTGGCTGTAGTGAGCCGGGGATATAAAAGGAAAACAACAGGTTACCTGGAAGTTACCCCAAGCCTTGATGCTTCTCAAACCGGAGATGAGCCGCTGCAGTTTAAACGAAAATTTCCACACGTGGCTGTAGCCGTGGCTGAAAACCGCAGCTTCGCTATTCCCCAGGTTATTCGTGATCATCCCGTCACCAGGGTTGTTCTTTTAGATGACGGCTATCAGCATCGCGAAGTGAATCCAGGCCTCAATATATTGCTTACAGAACATAACCGGCTATACACTAAGGATTGGTTGCTACCTGTTGGGCGGTTGAGAGAATGGCGAGGTGGGGCTGTCCGGGCTGATGTTATTGTGGTCACCAAGTGTCCTGAATCATTGACCTCAGGAGAAATCAAAGAAATCATCGCTGACGTCAAAAAACGGGAAGACCAAAAGGTGTTCTTCAGCCGCTATCACTATGGGCTGCCGTATAAAATGTATGGTTCCGGTGAGCGTCTCGCCTTTCATAAAGAACTCGACGTGCTGATTGTTGTGGCCATAGCTGGTACCGAATATCTTCTTGAATATGTTGAATCCCAATGTGGGGATGTACATATGCTGGAATATAACGACCACCACCCGTTTTCAAATTTTGATGTGGGCGATATAGAACGTCACTTTAAGGCTATGCCCGAAGATCGAGAGCGCATTATCCTGACAACCGAAAAAGATGCAATGCGCCTGGATAGTCATAGGGAATTACTCCGCAGGTTGTCATTGCCTATTTATGTACTTCCTGTTGCCGTCCAGTTTGTGGACGAGGATCCGGAGGCTTTTGACCGGTATATTAAGGAGTGGCTTCTTAACTTTAAGCAGTAATGACAACCTCAACCACCGCTTCGTTTCTTGTAATCACAAACCTGTTGTTCTGTTTTGGCGGGCTACTGTCCGCACAAAACATCCTTACAGAAATGGATCATGATGCGCATCACACCTATGACAGGATGATGATTTTAAGCGGAGGAGGTGATTCCTCGCTGCATTCCGCTATACAGCCATACTGGAGGCACGACCTAGTTATTCTGGCTGATTCGTTTTCAAAATATAGGAAAGATGTTGTCTCCATCCACCAGGTACAATCAATCTATGATCAGAACAATGAGTTTATAAATCCTGAGTCGTATTTGTATACTCAGCGCGTTGTTGCAACCGACGCTCCTGTATACAAACCCGATATTGGTTCACCCGGGTATCGTCGCAGTAAACATCCTTTGTTAAATACCTTCTATAAAACACCCGCTAATTTCTATGAGGTAGACGTAAAAGATTTTTATCTCCGCGTCAATCCAATGCTTCATCTGGCGGCAGGTAGTGAAACAGAAGATGGCGTAGCGTCGTATTATAACCAGCGTGGGTTAAGCCTGCGCGGTGGTGTGGGCGAAAATGTTTTTTTTCAAACGAGCTTTTATGATTCCCAGGTGCGCTACCCCAACTACATCAACCAATACACTGACAGTGTGGGTGTGGTGCCGGGTGCCGCGCTTTATAAAAATTTCAACAGCAGTCTTTTTGATGTCACCGGTGCAAAAGATTTTCTTTTAGCTAATGCCTATGTAGGTGTCAACTTGGGAAAATATATCGGGTTACAACTAGGGCATAATCAGTTTTTTATTGGGGACGGTATGCGGTCATTGTTTTTGTCTGATTTCTCAACCCCCTATTTTTCACTAAAGATCAATACACGGATCTGGAAGATCCACTATCAGAATATTTTCGCTGAAATATCCGCTGACAACTTCATGTCTGTTTCAGGCTTTTCTGAGGCTGTACCTAAAAAATATATGGCTGCCCACTATCTGAGTTTTAAGCCAAACAAAACATTTAGTCTCGGGCTTTTCGAAACGGTCATCTTTGACCGCCCTGGAAATCAATTTGAGCTCCAGTATCTCAACCCCATCATTTTGTACCGCACCGTTGAAGGGTGGATAGGCAGTCCGGACAACGTGATCCTTGGTTTGAGTTCACGACTTGATATTAAAAAGACAGCTTCTCTTTATGGTCAGTTTGTATTGGACGATATTTCGCTGGATAATATTTTAGATGGCCACCTGGATTGGTGGGGCAATAAATTCGGATACCAGCTTGGTGCAAAATATATCAATGTATTGGGCCTTGATTTTCTTGATGCACAAGTCGAGTGGAATCAGGTCCGACCATATACATACTCACACTACGACTCACAGGCCAACTATTCAAACTATAAACAAACGATGGCCCATCCGCTCGGAGGAAATTTCAACGAATGGATCTTTTCGGTCCGTTACCAGGTTACTAAACGACTGTTGCTGCAGAGCAAACTTCATCTCATGTATACTGGTGAAGACAGTGACAGCATTTCCTATGGCAGTAATGTGATCATTCCCAACACACAGCGGCTCGGGGATTATAGTCATTACATCGGACAAGGCGTTGAAACCAATATCACTTTCTGGAGTACTTCCATGCAGTACGAGTTGAGTCCTGGTGTTGTGGTAGATGCCCGGTACTTATACCGAAATAAATCAAGTGCATTGCCAGTGCGCAACCTTAAAACCAACCTGTTTCAATTGGGTGTAAGGTATAATATGGCCTACCGGGAAGACGTATTCTGATCGTCGTATTATTTTATAGACAAATATCTCGTAGATCGGTTATTTTGTAACCATGAAGAGGAAGTGGTTTCTGTTTGTGGCAGTGATTTTGTTATCTGGATTTGTTGCTTATCGGGCTATCGTCATTCCCATAACCCATGATGAGGCCAGTACCTGGCTCAATTTCCGACACTATAATCTTTGGTCTTGTCTTTCAAATTACTATTGCTGGCAGAGCGCAAACAATCATTGGTTGAATTCGCTATTGATGCAATGGTCAGCAAGTATTTTTGGAGATACACTTTTGGGTTTGCGATTGCCAAATGTATTAGCTGGTGCACTTTATTTTATCTCGGCTACACTGATTTCTACCAGATACATCAAAAATATATGGTTACAGATTGCCGGATTTTTTTTGTTGTGTGCACACTTGTACCTACTGGATTTCTTTTCCCTCTTCCGTGGTTATGGCCTGGTCATGTGCGGAATGCTTTGGGGAATATATAGCCTTTTGCGTTATGGCGAACATTATCATTTTCGGTGGCTGGTGGCATGTGTCTGTATTATGTTCCTTTCTGTCCTCAGTAACTTTACCGCAATACTTCCATTCCTTTCCATGGGCTTACTTTGGTTTGGTTGGGTGGTGGTCAGTCATCGATTTTCGCTGATACTAAAACACGGTTTTGTGTGGCTGGTGTTTTCCGGTTTGCTGTATTTGTTACTTTCATATCCTTTCCGGATTTTCCGAAATGAGGGAGAGTTAGTGTGGGGTTCAAAAAATCTATGGGCCCTAAGCATTGATCTGGCAAAAAATCTTTTATATGGTTTTCCATACGGCAGTGATCATATCAGTACAGTGTTGGTATTGTTTTTGCTTTTTATCTTTTTCCTGTCCGGCCTGTTTGTTCTGCTGCATAGAAAGTTCAATTCAATATCCCCGGTGATTTTAGCGTTGTGCTTTCTAATGATCAATCTTGGTGTTATTTTTCTTTATCAAAAAGGCACAGGTTCGAGTATGCCCATTGGAAGAAAATCCACATATCTGATACCGGTTATTTTTACTCCCCTGGCTCTATGTCTTGGTCTGATCAGGCAGAACACTGTTTGCATCACCTTGGGTTTGTTTGTTTCCGGGATATTGCTGTTCCACTCTTTCCGTCCTCACGCCTGGGCGTCCTCCCGTGAATGGTATTACGATGCATATTATCCGGAATTGTTTTCCTCCATATTGCATGATCAGCAGCCAGATGATAGTATTCGGTTGGGTTCGTCGTGGATCTTCTATCCTTCACTTGCCTTTTACCAGCAGGCAAGAAACATTCCTCTATCTGGATTAGCATACCAAAGACCGTTAATTATTGATTCAACAAGGGATTATTTTTTTGTGGAGTCTGCTGATAGTATAGGTATGCATGCTCATGGATTTGCCTTGGCAAAAAACATTGGTCCATTTTTCCTTTTCAGAAAAATATCGGAACCTATCATAGCGGTAGAAACTAAAAATTGACTCTTCTTGTCATGCTCAGATTTGTGATACTTTAAAGGGAAAGATGCTGAATTGTGAGGTGCCTATTTTCTGTGCATATGCACGGCTTATCTGTTTGTCTATCTTCACACTTGCATGAAAGCGAAAAAATCCTTTGGCCAGCACTTCCTCACACAGGATCCCATAGCCGAACGACTTGCATCCGCACTTAATACGGAGGGTTGTGGAGCTATTGTGGAGGTTGGTCCCGGCAAAGGTATTCTTACAAAATTCCTGCTCAAACAACCTCTCCCTGTTATTGCTGTTGAATTGGACCGGGATATGATCCCTATTCTGGAAAAGGAATTTTCCGGTTCTCCGCTGCGCCTTGTGCAGGCAGACATACTTCGTGTAAAGTTTGATGATCTACTTCCTACTGATATCAGCTTTGTAATAGCCGGTAATTTTCCATATAATATTTCAAGCCAGATTGTTTTTCTGGGTCTGCAGCTTCGTCATCGTGTTCCTTTTATGGCAGGGATGTTTCAAAAAGAGATGGCTGAGCGTATTTGCTCGGCACCGGGCAGTAAGGCATTTGGTGTTATTTCTGTTTTGGTACAAGCTTATTATTCCGCCACATTGTTATTCTCCGTCAAACCTGGATCTTTTTCACCGCCACCCAAAGTGCAAAGCGCAGTGATCTCCTTAGCGCGTTATCGTAATGAAATTGACGGTGTGCCTTATAATGTATTAAGGCAGGTCGTTAAAATGGCCTTTAGTCAGCGAAGGAAAAAAATTCGCAACACCCTAAAGTCGCTGATACCGGAAGACACGTTGAAAGAACTTGCTCTGGTAGATCTTCGTCCGGAACAACTAACCGTGGCACAGTTTATCGCGCTGGCGCGTATTGTAGCGACGGCACCTGCTGAATAGCTTCCTTTTGGTTTGAGAAATGACCGGTTATCCAACATAATTTTCTTTGACCACCAGCGCGAAAAAGTCGTCTTCCAGTTCCAGATAACCTTGATCGTAACAGAAAAAATACGTCTTGCCGGAACGGGTTTTATACACATTCGTGTAATAATCAAAATTTAGTCCTGAGTCAATAAGTTTCATTCGGTGAACCCGTGCTTTTCCGTTGGGATTGAGCCCAAATAATATGCTTCTGTTTTTCCGGATCGTGTAATTGATTCGGCGCATAAAGCTTGTGATATCCGAGTTGAGATTGTTGTAATACGTGGCGCGACAGTGATCTGAGCAAAATTGTTTATCCCTGCGGCCATGAATGACTTCGTCGCAAACTTTGCAATTTTTTTTATCCTTTTCCATTTCCCTGAAGCTTGATCATGTACTATGTAGTGTCTCCAGGGGGGTCAAATGTTACCGTCTATGGAAAGATTACCAGATTTTTATTCTTTCTTGATGGTTTCGGTGCCACTTACTGTCCGGAATGATTTCAAAGGCGTGATAGAAACTATCCATGTTGGATGGTGCAGCTACCGCCCGGTACATGCCGGGTGGATGAGGGTCTGTCTTAATCTGATTCCTCAGTGCTTCCGGTCGAATCTTGGTCCTCCAAACTGTGGCCCAGGACATAAAAAATCGTTGCTCCGGAGTAAAACCATCTATTTTTTCAGGCTTTCCGTGTCGTTTATAATATAATTGCAGTGCGTCATAGGCCACACTTAATCCACCGAGATCTGCAATGTTCTCCCCCAATGTAAATGTGCCATTGACAGAAAGGTCTTCGAAAGGAAAATATGCATCAAATTGTTTAATAAGCCGGCCTGTGAGGGATTGAAACCGTTCACGGTCCTCGGCCGTCCACCATTCGTTGAGATTGCCTTCTTTATCAAATCTGCTGCCCTGATCATCAAACCCATGTGTGATTTCGTGGCCTATGACAGCACCAATACCACCATAATTGACTGCAGCATCTGCTTCCCAGTCAAAAAAGGGTGGTTGTAGTATAGCTGCCGGAAATACAATTTCATTGAACATGGGATTGTAATAGGCATTAACCACCTGAGGGGCCATAAACCATTCTTCGCGGTCTACCTCCTTTCCTATTCTGGTTGCGTCCTTATTCAGGTTCCAACTGACGATGGCCATCATATTCTCCAGATAACAGCTTCCTGCCTCTTTCGTCTTGATATCAAGTGTTGAATAGTCTTTCCATTTGTCTGGGTAACCAATTTTGACTTTAAAGGAGGTCAGTTTTTCGAGCGCATAATCTTTGGTGCTTTTGCTCATCCAATGAAGGGAGGTTATTCTTTCCCTAAATGCCTCTACAATGTCGGATGTCATTTCAAGTGCGGTTTCCTTGGCGGACCTTGGGAAGTTTTTGGTGACAAATAGCTGGCCTAATAACTCGCCCATGTTTTGGTTGACCACCTTTACCAGGCGCTCCCGCCTTGGTCGCATGCTTTCAATGCCCTCAAGTGTTCTTGCATAAAGATCAAAATGAGCTTTTTCGATCTCTGAGTGAACATAGGGTGCCGAATGATGAATAAGGAGAAAAGTCAGATATTGTTTTATGGTTGACAAACTCATCTTTTGAAGCATGGTGTTCAGGTATACACAAAAATCGGGTTCAGTAACGATAAGTCGTTCTAGATCAGACACTTCCATCTCAATAAAGAACAAATCCCAATCCCAAAAAGGCATAAGGGCCTTGAGTTGTTTAGGGGTGTGGGGGTTGTAAAGCTTTGCAATCTGTCTCCTCTCCTCTTTAGTCATGATCTTGGACGCAAGCTCCTTTTCAAATGAAAGGATGGCATTCGCTGCCTCTGTGGATTGGGGTGAAGAATAGTTTGCTTCAGATTGAAGTAGCTGAGCGATGTAGTCCAGATATTTGTCCCGTATCCGCTCTGCCTTTTCGTTGTCTTCAAGGTAAAACTCTCTTTCCGGGAGCCCAAGGGTGGCTACTTCTATATATGCTGCATATTGTTTACTGTTTCCCAGGTCCGGATGAACGCTGAAATGCATCAACGCCCTGAAGCCTTTGGCCGCAAGGTGACCTAATACACCCGGCAGTGTTTGTATAGATTGGAGGCTCCCGACTTTTTCAAAAAGAGGAACAAGGGGTGACAATCGTGCTGCTTCAATTGAAACGGTATCCATTCCTGACTGAAACAACCTTGCTGCCTTATTCTCTGCCGGACCGGGAATGCTTAACTCTTCCTCAAGTATGGCTATAACAAGGGCGTCTGTATTCTTTGAGAGTTCATGAAAACTACCCCAGGTACTTCGGTCAGCAGGAATTTCGGTGGTCTGTATCCACCCTCCGTTTACAAACTGATAAAAATCCTCTCCTGGTAGTGTGGTTGTGTCCAGGAATTTAGTGTTGATACCCTTTGCCATAGACAATGATCTTTAGTGTATTCAGTCTTGTTCAAAAATTAGGGCGCACTATACTTGTTGATACTTTCCGTATCTGATTATTCCTGAGGCTCCTGGATATTATAGATATCCGGGGGTTTTTGAATTTTGCTAGATACCGGTAAATGTAATTGGTCTAAGAATAAGTAAACGACTCTGTATCTGGTTCTGCATCTAAACGGGAATAAAGTACTTGTTGTTATATGGCCGTAGTGACATCTTCATTGACGGTTTTCCGAAAAAGCAGGTATTTGTATTATTGGTTAAATGACTCAAGAGGCTGTTATTAAGATACCCGGAAGTCCTGCTACGTGGTGTATTTTGGATGGCTCTTTTGGGTTTTAGAAATATCTAAAATCCTAAATAAGTGAATAAAGTTTGTGCGTTGTGGAATTTATCCCTGATTACTATATCCAAACTTTTTGTTCCACGTGGAACACCATGACAAAAGATATAAGTTCGATAAGTGGAATTACAGGTGTTAATAAGACTAGGACATTAACAAATCAGGTGGGGAGGTGAGGAATAATATGGTGTAAAAATATTTGAATTATGGAGGAACCGTATTTCTGCGAAATACTTCTTTATCGAATAATAATCATCATGTTCCACGTGGAACATTCTCTCCAAATTGCTTTTTAAAGCTCTTTTATTTCTGTCAGAAAATCCTCCAACAATCTGTTGAACTCTTCAGGATGTTCCATCATAGGCGCATGACCGCATTTCTCTAGTATAAATAGTCTTGACTGCGGTAATAATTCATAAAACTTCTCCCCTACGAAAGCCGGCGTGATTGTATCATGTTTACCCCATACCAGTAAAACAGGGCGCTGAATCTGAACAAGTCGGTCACCTACATTATGTCTGAGTGCAGACTTGGCGATAGCTATGACGCGTATTGCTTTATTGCGGTCATTGACAATATCGTACACCTCATCTACGAGATCTTTAGTGGCTACAGCCGGATCGAAAAAGGTGGATTCTGTTTTCTTCTGGACAAAGTCATAATTACCCCTTTTAGGAAAGGTACTTCCCAAAGGAGCTTCAAATAAGCCCGAACTACCTGTCAGTGTCATGGATTTTATAATATCAGGCCTACCAAGCGCAAAGAGAATAGCGACATGTCCTCCAAGACTATTACCTACCAAGTTGACCTCATTATAGCCCTTGAAGTATACAAACTCATCAACGTGATTTACCAGCCCCATCACTGATAGTTTTCTCAAAGGCAATTCAAAGATCGGAAGCATAGGTACCACCACATTAATCTTCCCTGCGAAATGATCAATAATGCTTGAAAAATTGCTTAACGCCCCAAAAAGCCCATGCAGTAAAAGCAGGGTTCTTTCCTCACCCGGATTGGATTCAATATACTTAAACCCATTTTCCTCTTTAATATGATAGTCCATAAACTGATCGTAAAATACTTCTTCGTTTTGATATGGATTTAGATACCTTGAAATTTATTGGGATTTAAATTTTAGTCTAACATAAAAAAGGAATGTCAGAAACAGGATTCCAACTCCCTGGTGCAGTACACCATAAAATACCGGAATAGAGCCTTTACTACCCAATAGAACCAATATTCCTAACAAAACCTGAACAACAATAATGCCAACCAAACAATAAGGAACCCAATGAGTTGTCACAGGTAGTAATCGTACCCATTGTATCGCTAATAACACCATTGAAAGAAAAAGAAAATAGGCCAGACTTCTATGCACCAACTGAACAAGCGCTGTCATAAAACCTCCCTGATCATACAATAGAAATGAATCAATATTCCAGAGTGCTGCATCCGATAATATCTCCGGGATCCATACACCATTCATCATCGGCCAGGTAGGATAGTTTAATGCCGCTTTCATACCAGAAACCAATCCTCCAAGACCTACCTGAATAATGGTCAGAATAAATAGTATAGTCATCACTCTTTTCCACTTAAAAGGCATAGGCTCTACGCTAAATCCTCGTTCATTTATAAACGTATAAAAGAGATATATAAAAAGCGATATACCCAACCCAAGGTGAATAGTGAGTTTATAAGCATTTACCCAAGGCCTGCTCACAAGACCGGATGCGACCATAATCCATCCAAACAAAGCTGCTGCTGCTGCCAGAGAAACAACCACACCTAAATTCCTCAACGTTTTCTTTTGAATAGATCCTTTCCAAATAAAAAAGAGAAAAGGTAATAAAAACACAAACCCCATGATTCTAGCCCATACTCTGTGTAAGTACTCCCAGAAGAAAATATACTTAAACTCGGACATCTCCATGCCCTGATTTATTTTCTGATATTGTGGAGTCAGTTTATACAGATCAAATGCTTCCTCCCAAGCCGCCTGATTTAGAGGGGGAATAGTACCGGTTACTATGTCCCACCGGGTTATACTTAAACCAGAACCGGTCAGACGTGTCACACCCCCAACCATAATCTGAACGAACACCATAAAGAGTCCGACAGCCAACCAGATAACCAACCATTTATCACTTCTACTGCTTTCTGTCTTCATTTCGGTTCAAAGATAGGTGATGACGCATTTCCGTTGCTATGGATGATATTGAAGATATTTTAAATGAATTCTATCCTTATCATCATCATTAGGGGTGTTAATTCGTGGAAATTATTTTTACCAGAATAGTGTACAGGAATAACCCCCTGTTTATACACTTTAATTAACATGATTATCAACATGTTAATTATTTGATAAACAAATACTTATATACAATATTAGCCTATCGGTAAAAGTGTTTATAAGTAAAAATGTTTAATAATAATTTTTAAAATATGTTGATAAGCCTGGCTATATTTTAATACTTATCACTACCAAAAACAGAGCGTAGTCCACATTTCTGGCTTTTCCTTTTTTCTTCACATTTTTTATACACTCAACATCGAAAAACTGTGAGTAAATATTTTTTAACAGCTCCTGACAACAACAATAATACATGTTATAATTAGCTTTAATGTTTATAAATAATTAATGGGACACAATTAAAGCATCTTCATGAGAGCGGTTATACAACGGGTAAGTTCAGCCAGCGTAGAGAGTGATGGCATAGTAACAGGTAGGATAGGAAGAGGTTTACTTATTCTACTGGGTATAGCGCTGGAGGACGAAAAAGACGACGCCAAATGGTTGGTGGATAAAATATGGCAGATGAGACTCTTTCCTGACCAAGAGCAAAAGATGAACCTGGCGCTGAAGGACATAGATGGGGAGTTTCTGCTCATCAGCCAATTTACATTACACGCGAGCACCAAGAAGGGCAACAGGCCTTCTTTTTTGGGATCCGCAAGACAGGAACAAGCTATACCCTTATATGAATACTTTAAAGATTATCTGGAGAAGATATCCTCAAAAGAAGTTAAGACCGGCATTTTCGGAGCCGATATGAAAGTAAGCCTGTTGAATGACGGGCCCGTAACCATCCTCCTTGACAGTAAAAACAAAGAATAATGACAATACAGGAAGCCCAGCAAAAAGTAGATACATGGATACAGCTATATGGTGGAGGTTATTTCAGCGAATTAACTAATCTTGGAATACTCGCCGAGGAAGTGGGCGAAATGGCCCGTTGGATGGTCAGGAAATATGGAGATCAAAACCTGAAACCCAGCGAACAACAAACCGACATCAAAGCAGCGATCGAAGATGAAATGACAGACATCCTTTGGGTTCTACTCTGTCTGGCTAATCAAATGCAAATAGACTTAACAAAAGGCTTTGAGAAAAACATCCTTAAGAAGACAACCAGGGACCACAGTCGGCATACTAATGAACAGCCCAAAGAAACTACCTAAAATATACCACCAGCTAATTAGATACCACCTGATGATGTAGTCCAGATTCTACAAACCAGGTACTCAACAACAACTTAACTACGTGGATATTTGAGAAAACATAATCAATAATATACTTATCCCTTCCTTTATGAGAAAGACAATTACCCTTTTCACTTTTTTAGTTGGTTCCTCTACATTTATGGCCGGAGGGGATCATTGCTCAGGCGACAACCACAACCATCCAGCAAACAACACAAACGCCGATGGCCCTGGATGAGAAAACCCAGAAGAAAGTTGACTAAGCAAAAGCAGACCTAGAAAAGGATAAGAAATCCCTGGCTAAAGCGGAGGCAAATTATCAAAAGGGCATGGAGGATTACGATAAGAAAAAAAGAAAAGGAAAACTCTCTCCTAATAATGAAGCGAAGGAGCAAAAAGCTAAAGAGAAAGCAGAAAAAAATATAACGAAGCGCAAGAAAAATATTGCCAACAACGAGGCCGTCCTCCAAAAATATAAAATGTAAGCTAAGCGTAGTTCGCAGCGCTTAAAACGCAGCGTAAAACGTGATTAGGTCACAAATCAACCGGGCAGTATTTTCATACATGGCCATGTGGCCTGTTTCCGGGTACACGTATAGTTTAGTTCGGGCCGACAAGCCAGCCTGGGTGTAGCCTAATGTAGGAGGAACGGCTGTATCCTTTTCACCCATTATCATGAGTACCGGAACGGTTATCGCCTTTAAGGTTTCGGTATGGTCTTTTCGATCACGAATAGCGCGGGTACCATTTAACCATGCGGAATCCCCATACTCCATTCCTCTGTCAATGAAAACATCTATCAATGGCCTTAAACCGGTTTGATCGGCAAACAAAGAGGGTATCATCTTATTGACGAGAAAACCGCGACCCTGGATCTTGATACCCTCCATGGTGATGGTCCGCTGTTGTTTTTTTTCTTCCGGGTCTTCAGAGACATGACTATGTATGAGGGCCATACTTAAAATCCTTTCCGGTTGTTGGGCTGCCATTTCCATACACACATATCCTCCCATGCTATGACCCACAAGATGAACGCTGTCGACGGAGTCAGTATCAAGTTGAGCCCAATAATGCCTGGCAAGGGACTCTATGGTATAAGGTTCAGGTTCCGTGAACGCGCCAAAACCAGGCAGCGATAAGTGCACCACCCGGAAACGATCAAACGCAACTTCAAGAGGAGACCATATCCGCTGATCAAAGCCATATCCATGAATGAGTACTATTGTTTGATTCATTGCCAAAGGGGTTGTGAAATATGAAAAACAAAGAGACAACATTCCAAAGGTACCTTAATAATACAACGACAGCAGCCACCTTTCGGTAAGGCCAAAATCAAACGGTATTTAATCAAAGCAAATAATACTACTATCTTTCGGGACGCTAAAACAACAAATAGCATGTCAATAATCATAGGTGTTTTAAAAGAAAACAGAGATAAGAGGGTCGCCATCACACCGGATAACGTGAAACGGTCAAAAATCAAAGAGGCTACCTGGTGGATTGAAACCGGAGCCGGATCAGAGGCGGGGTTCAATGATGCTATGTATGAAGGGTTAGCCCAGGCCAAGGGGCGTGAAGCCATCCTTAGAGAAGCAAACATTATCGTAACCATATTTCCTCCTGACGCATCTGACCTGGCACAAATCCATGGAGGAGCATTATTGATTTCACAATTCAGACCATATCAGGACGAGACAGTCAATAGTCAACTGGCACAATACCCATTTAAGTCCCTGAGCATGGATATGATTCCCCGCACTACGCTTGCACAGGCCATGGATGTATTGTCATCAATGGCATCCATTGCCGGCTATAAAGCAGTCTTGCTGGCGGCTCAAAAACTACCAAGATATTTTCCGATGATGATCACTTCAGCTGGCAGCATCCGGCCCGCAAAAGTACTGGTGATCGGTGCCGGCGTTGCAGGATTACAGGCTATTGCCACCTCCAGGAAACTCGGCGCTATTGTAGAGGCTTTTGATGTAAGGTCTGCAGCAAAAGAGGAAGTACAAAGTCTGGGAGCTAAATTTGTAGAAGTGGCCGGAGCAACAGATGACAAGGGCGCAGGAGGATATGCCGTCCAACAATCAGAAGAATACCTGGCAAGGCAGAGGGCAGAAGTGCAAGCGAGAGCTTCCAAAGCAGATGTGATCATCTGTACGGCGCAGGTCAGAGGAAGAAAAGCTCCGGTCCTGATAGAAGCAGACACGGTCAATCACATGAGACATGGATCTGTAATAGTTGATCTTGCAGCATCAACAGGTGGCAATTGCGCGCTAACCGAAAACGATAAGACGATTAAGGTTAATGGCGTAACCATAATTGGTAACTCCTCACTGGAATGTGAAATGCCGGAGGACGCCAGTCAGATGTATGGAAATAATATACTGAATCTGATGATGCACATCATAACGGATGGGCAACTAAACCTCCGCATGGAAGATGAAATCGTAAAAGGTTCTTTGATCAAACCTTAATACGTGCGTTAATACTATCTGCTCCGTATTATAAAAAGCAAAGACTGAAAACGTACCTCCTTCAACGCGCACCACTACGTTATACACATGAGAATGATTTGTGTCATACGCCACAATGATCATCGTTGACTCCGCAAAGCGCACGGAAATATTTTCTATTTTTGATCGTTCGTAGGCAATACAAGAAAAACAACCTCAGCACCATCACGCCCACACCCATCTTGTCTTAGGTGTTTTTCGTACCCGAGTTGATCGCACCCCTTTCGAAACTTTTGAACACAAACCAGGCGCATGACCGGATTGGCACATCGAATCTATATAGGAACTCTTGTTAGCATAACGATTTTAGTTTTCCTCTTCCTTTGTTATTGGGGGTATAGTTATTATGGCGTCAGTTTTGAAGAAAGGCCATTCCATCCGGATCATGATACACTGAAACCCAGCGGGTCATATGGCCATGGCTTGGGCATCCTAGGCACTTTATTAATCCTGATTGGGGTCTTTGGCTATATCGGGAGGAAAAAGAAAAAATTCTTACCCCGGGTTGGGGTATTAAAGCATTGGCTTGAATTTCACATTTTTCTATGTTCGGTTGGTCCCCTTTTAATCCTCTTTCATATAGCTTTTAAGTTTGGTGGTATAGTTTCTATAAGTTTCTGGAGTATGGTCGCTGTAGTTTTAAGCGGGATTATCGGGAGGTTTATCTATATCCAGATTCCCAGGACTATTCAGGGTAGGGAATTAAGTCTTGTGGAGATTAAAGAAATGAAAGACACAATGAGTAGAAGTCTTAGCGTGAAATATGGACTTGACGAAGCCATGTATACAATAATGATATCGGCAACACAGAAGGAAATTGATTTTGGCGGTAAAGGATTTGCGGGACGCGTGATTGGACGATTCAAGCATAACGGCAGTATCCGAAACACCACAAAAGAATTGCTTAACCAAACGAGCCTTACGGGCAAAGACAAACGGGGAGTAATGAAGCTGGTGGGAAATGAAATGACGCTCAATGCCAGGATCAGCAGGCTACAAACCATGCAGCAGCTTTTTAAATACTGGCATGTGGCTCACCTGCCGTTTGCCCTGATCATGCTTGTCATCATGGTGATCCACGTGGCGATTACGATTGTCTTCGGGTATAAATGGATATTCTGATCATGGAAGTATTCCTGGAAAAAGTAATCATTTATTCAATTATTGCGGGACTGATCCTGCTGACCATCTATATCTATGTGCGGCAACTTAAAAGAAATTCAAAAAAGACAGATGCAAAAATCAAGATTGCAAAAGAAGAAGGTCTTTATGAGCCCGTGTCGCTGCATCCTGAAATAGATGTCAATACCTGCATTCAAAGCGGAGCCTGTATAGAGGCTTGTCCAGAGAAGGAAATCATCGGGATCCGAAACGGCAAAGCCACACTGATCAATGCATCAAGATGTATAGGTCATGGAGCGTGTTTTCATGCTTGTCCGGTCGAAGCAATTTCTCTGGTGATCGGTACTGAAAAAAGGGGTGTAGACCTGCCGCACGTAAAACAGGATTTTGAGACTAACGTGCCGGGCATTTATATTGCCGGCGAACTCGGTGGAATGGGATTAATAAAGAACAGCGTAGAGCAAGGGAAGCAGGCAGTCAACAATATAGTCAAGGCGGTTTCAAAAGCAAAGGAGAACGAGTATGACCTTGTCATTATAGGTGCAGGACCTGCAGGTATTTCAGCCTCATTGGAGGCAAAGCGGTTGGCATTGAAAACAATTACCCTCGAACAGGACACTCTTGGTGGCACTGTATACTCTTTTCCAAGGTCCAAAATAGTGATGACCTCCCCGATGGATCTACCTCTCTTTGGAAAGGTGAAACTCATAGAAACAAAAAAATCAGAACTGCTCTCCTTATGGCAGAAAGTCCTGGGAGCTAATAATATTACGATCAAAGAACACTCCAAAGTAGAATCTATTTCAAAAGAGGGCGAATATTTTAGGGTCTTGGTGCAGAACGGTGAAGAATACGTTACCAAGTCTGTTTTGCTGGCTATAGGTAGGAGGGGAACACCCAGAAAATTAAATGTACCGGGAGAGCAGCTGGAGAAAGTAGCCTATCGCCTGCTGGAACCCGAGCTTATTGAAGGAAAAAATATAATTGTCGCAGGTGGAGGAGATTCTGCTATTGAAGCAGCATTATCGCTTGCCGAACAAAACAAGGTTGTCCTCACCTACCGCGGCGAAGCCTTCCAGCGGATCAAAGCAAAGAACAGTGAAAAGATAAACAAGGCGATAGCAGATGAGAAAATTGATGTACGGTTTAATTCAAATATTGAAAAGATTGAAACAGACACCGTGACATTGATCATGCCGGAAAGCAAAACCCAGACTATAGAAAATGATCTTGTCTATATTTTTGCCGGTGGGGAGTTGCCCACACAGTTTTTACAAAAGGCCGGGATCATGATTTCGACAAGGTTTGGGCACACCCTTTTAAAACACAACAAAAAACGATAAATGTTTTTTTCAACTACATATAGCACGAGGCAAATTCCTTTTCTGATCATTGCGCTTTTTGTGTTTTGGTCGAGCCCTGCCTATGCTCAGATATCACCCGGAGAGCTCGCCAGGCCACACGCACAACTTGAGGGAATGTTAAGCTGCACCAAATGCCATGTGCTGGGCGATAAAGTTTCAAATGATAAATGCCTGGACTGCCACAAGGAAATCAAAACGCGGGTAGACCAGAAAAAGGGTTTCCACGCATCTGCAGAGGTAAAGGGTAAAGACTGTTTTTCCTGTCATAGTGATCATCACGGGCGCAACTTTGAAATTATCCGCTTTGATACAGAAAAGTTTAACCACGACCTCACCGGATATAAACTGACTAGTGCCCACAGCAAAGTGGACTGTAAGGCCTGTCACAGGGACGAGCGGATCGAATCGGCCGAACTCAAGAAAAAGGAAAACACCTACCTGGGACTAAAAACAACATGCATTTCGTGTCACAAGGATGCACACAACAATACACTTTCAACAAACGATTGCGCCAAATGCCATAACACAGAAGCATTTGCTCCCGCACCATTATTTGATCACGCTAAGTCGAAATTTCCATTAAAAGGGAAACACAAGGATGTGGACTGCAAAAGATGCCATGAGATAACCTTTGTCAATAGTGCGCTCTTTCAAAAATTTGCCGGAGTACCTTTTAACAGTTGTGTGGTCTGTCATGAGGATGTCCACAAGGGAGCATTCGGTACGAATTGTAAAGAATGCCATACAGAAGATTCCTTTCAGGAGTTTGCGGGCAGAAGTACATTTGATCACAGCACAACCCGGTTTCCACTGGAAGGTAAACACCAGACATCGGATTGCGCAAAGTGCCATCAACTGGAAAAAAACGCCAGACCCGATAATGTATTTCAGGATTATAAATACAAAGACATTAACACATGCGTGACATGCCACGAAGATGTTCATGAACAAAAACTGGGAACGGACTGTAGACAATGTCACACAGAGGACTCGTTTCAGAAAATACGAAACAAAAAGGATTTTAAACACGAACTTACCGGGTACCCACTAGAAGGGAAACACATTGCTGTGGATTGTAAAAAATGCCACGAAACGAAAATGACCGATCCGCTTGAGCACGACCGATGTGCTGATTGCCATGAAGATTTTCACAAGGGACAGTTCATCACAGCAACACTGAAACCGGATTGCAGGGAGTGTCATACTGTAGATGGATTTATGGGATCCTTGTATACTATTGAAAAACACAACAAAGGTCCCTTTCCCTTGGTAGGTGCTCACCTGGCAACACCTTGTTTTGCCTGTCACAAGAAAGAAGAAGAATGGTCGTTTAAAAATATTGGCCAAAACTGCATTGACTGCCATGACGACGTACACGAGGGGTTCATTACCGAAAAATACTATCCACAGAAAGCTTGTAATGAGTGTCATGTCCCGGATGGATGGTCCAGCGTATCTTTTGATCATTTACAAACCACCTTTGAGCTTCAGGGAAAACATGAGTCAACTTCATGCACAGCGTGCCACATTCCGGATACCACCAGCGTAACAACACGACGGGTTGGATTTACCGGATTAAAAACCGAATGTACAGCCTGTCATGAAAATGTCCATGACACCCAGTTCGAAAAAGAGGGAGAAACAGACTGTAAAAGATGCCATGCATTTGAGGCCTGGAAACCTAGCAATTTTGATCACAACACCGCAAGATTTGTATTGGAAGGGGCACATAAGAATGTGGCGTGTGTGTTGTGTCACAAAGAAGAATTGCTGGAGGGGAAAAAGGTTGTTCAGTATAAGCTGGATCAATTTGAGTGTGCTACATGCCATAGCGAATAAAAAAGGACAATCAATTAACCTGACAGTGGCCAACTGTTATTTTAGGGGGACTTTTAGCCCTGTCCGAACGAAAAATTGAGCGGAAAGAGCCCGGAAAGTATGTTCGGTACGAAAAAAAGCCCGTTGGGAGGGATTTTCCGGTTATTGAAACTTAGGATTACCTACTTTTGAATTACCACACCACTCGGGGCTAGTACCCAAGGTCAATATCCTCTTTAGTGAAATCCAACTCTTCAGGAGAAATTCTGCTGGGTATTTTGCTTAATTAGGTATTTAGAGACATAACAAATGGAGCTGTTAAGGCGGATCTTGTGTGGAGTACTTTTGGTTTTTGTTATAGGTGAGGCTAATACACAGTCGCCTCATGGCAAAGAACTGAAAATCAGTTGTGACGCATGTCACACTGCTGACAGTTGGACCATTTCCAAAGACACGGTTTCATTTCAGCATAACACTACCCGCTTTGAGCTGGAAGGTCAGCATGAAGTGATTGACTGTAGGCAATGTCATACCACGCTGGAATTCAATCAGGCTGAAACCAATTGTACATCCTGCCACCTTGATGTTCACCAGCAATCCGTAGGGGATCAGTGTTCGAGATGTCATGACTCAAACTCCTGGCTGATCAACAACATCACCGA
>JAWXAW010000021.1:0-7229 GCA_034439675.1 Saprospiraceae bacterium
CGATGGGGCAGATGGGTTTGCCGACGTGTTGCCGCGATGGGGCAAGTATGGGTTTGCCGACGTGTTGCCGCGATGGGGCACGGATGGGTTTGCCGACGTGTTGCCCCGATGGGGCAAGGATGGGTTTGCCGACGTGTTGCCCCGATGGGGCTAGGATGGGTTTGCCGACGTGTTGCCCCGATGGGGCTAGGATGGGTTTACCGACGTGTTGCCGCGATGGGGCATTTAAAGTCCATTTATAATAGATTTGATACCAACCTCTGGCTTTGCATGGGCAAGAGATAAATTTACCGTATCAGGCTAACTGTACCGCTGTGCACTGGAGCTCCCTGAGATAAAACCTGGTAGTGATATAAACCCGGTGCCCAGGCGGAGGTAAGAATTTCATGTGTTAATGCTCCAATCTTGGGAGCCGTATACACCATTCTGCCAACGGAATTATACACCTTGATAGAAGGATTGGTCATTTCCGGCAATTTGAGAGTGAAGGAATTACCGGCCGGATTGGGATAAACCGAAAATGCAGCAGCATCCACTTCGGTGGTAGCTACTGATCCTTCCTTGATCGTGATGACTTTGAAGTTGTCAAAATAGAAACCGTCTTTGTGGACAAACCCATCAGACACCAGTAAGAAACGCAGCTGAATAATCTGTCCGAGGTAAGAGCTCAGATCAACATTTTCAAGTACCCAGTGTACTTGCTTGCCGTCATAGAGCGGCTCTTCATATAATTGAAAGAGTGATCCGAGTTTGGATTGCTCTCCACAAAGGTTCTCCCATGTTTCGCCATCTGTGCTGGCCTGGAAAACTACATAGTCATAATGATCTTCAATCTCCCACTTTGCCCAGAACTGCGCATACGCTGACGTTATTTGCTGCAGATCAATTTGATCAGTCAGCAAAATAGCTTCGTGAGCATCAGGATTATACGGTTCGCCGGGACTATCTGTGATCGAAACCGGGCCGGTCAAATAGGTCTCATCAGTAGTGTCCCAGTTCAAGCCCTCACTGACATCCCACTGGGCTATATCGCCATCATTCGAAACCAGTGTTTTAAAATCCGCACGGATCTTGGTCAGTGTGTCCCTGAATATATAATCTCCCTGCTGATAAACGATTTCAATCTGGGCCGGAGCACCATAGGCAATCTGATTATCCACTAAAAATGACAATTTGCGCTCGTGAGGTTCAAATTTTTCAAGATCCAGAATAAATGGTGCTGGTACATTTGAAATATGAGGACTTAAAGCATTGAAAGAAATAGCAACTTCCCCATCCATCAAGCCATACCGGCTGATGCCCAAGTCAAGTGGATTGACACCAGGTTGAATAAATTTTGGTGATTCATCTGTGATTTCAACGAGGGAGTTTACCAATCTTGCGCCAATCAAATTGAGTTCAAGAGTAGACTGGCACAGTGGAATGATGCGCTCCCGTAAAGGGTAGAATCCATCATCAGGATCTCCGACTTCAGGTGTAAAGGCAAAAGTGCCATGCTCACCATACATCCAGTCATCAGAGTCACCATTGGTGATATATCCGACCGTTTGAGAGCCTGTACCATAGACAAACCGGTTAAGCTTAGTCATGAGCTCTCCATAATTACTGTATACAATTGAGTCGAGGGTCACCGCATCACTGTAGCCCCAGGGATAGACCAGGAGATTTCCATAGGAATGAAAATTGAGGGCCATTTGAAACTGATGATTATCACAAAGAAATTTCATGGCCTGTGTTTCAGGCTCTGAAAATGGTGACGGACCACGGTAGGTTTCACTGCCGGGAAAAGGGGATGAACCTTCATTATCGAAACCCCACTCATAACCATAATTGCGATTAAGGTCTACTCCATCATTATCCGGTTCAAAAAATCCGCTGTCATCATTGTCACGCATGTTTTTACGGTGGTTTCTTGTAAAAACATCTTCTTCCGGATCATATCCTGTAATGTTATAATTTAACCCATCCGGGTTAATCACCGGGACAAAGTACAATTCGGTATGATCGATGATTTGTTTAATCATCGGATCCTTGTTATAGTTTTCCAAGAGGTACCACATGTAGTAGATCGTCTGGCTGACGCTGATCAGCTCGCGGGCGTGATGAAGTCCGGTGTATAAAACCTCTGGCTCATTTTCATCCGTTTCAGGTTGGTCAGAGATTTTAACCCAAAAAATGCTATTGTTTTCCCAGGTCTTATAATTACCTATAGGCTTTCTAACAGAGATCAGGTTTGGATATAAAAAGGCCATGATATCAAGTTGGTCCAGCACTTCCGGCATGGAAAAATAGCCTCCTACTTGACCCAGCTCGAAATTTTTGGGAATGACTTCATCAAAGGTATGATCCTGACAATCGAGTATTGTTTCGCGACGTGGGGCTTGAGCTAATTCCTTCCGATAGATGGCAAGGTCCGGGATATCCACTGTGTAGCGGATTCCGATCTGGTCAAATCGCTTTAGATCAAAATCTTGTATTTCAGTAGTGAACGTATTTCGGGTGCCTCCATGACCGTGAGTCAGGTCAATTCCTGCCTTTGCGAGATCGCTCCTGCTCTGTGTTTCGTCAATCTGGAAAGTTACCCTGGAAAGGACGGTCTGTGCTTCCGTTGCCTGAATGAGGCAAAAAAAGAGCAGAAGAGGGAGGATTCTGGTCATGTACATAGGATCAATAAATCGGTAAGGTGCTAATATGCGACCGCAAAGTTAGAAATATACCCTTAGCCTGAAGGGCCCTTTTAAGCCAACAGAAGCCAACAGCTGGCAAATGTATACAATTGTATTCATATGATAAATATTTACCATGTATTATTTTTGTGTTACCAGCGGATTATGGATCTTCTGTCCATGTATGCCCAGCAAAAAAAAGTGCCTGTCTTTTTTTATTGCCTTATTTCTAGCAAATAGTTGGTAGTAAGGGTAGAACCGGGGCTATTGTAGACCGGTGGGGCTGAGCAATCCTCAATAATAACCTGCTGCATAGTGATCTTACCAAGATTAAACAATGCGCTACCCCTCTGCAAGTCAAGCATAGCCCCGTTGGCGAAACCGTCGCGAATAGTGATGCCATCCAACAAGGCACCATCGGCACCAGGCAGCATTGTCAGCACATGATATAGGTTGTCCGAAGAAATATTTGTAACGCCTATATCCCCTGTCAGTATGGTCGGATATGCTCCATACACCCGTTGCGAGATATCCGTTTCATCCCCCTCAAATCCACCGTAGATACTAACACCGGAAGGGATACTAAAGCCGGTAGTTCGGCTGACTTCGGAATAAGGCGCATAGGTTCCCCCGGTAATCCAGATCTCTGTGATATCCGGACAATGTGCAGCGTGATCTAATGCCTGTTCGACAGATCGGTAAGCATCCGTCCAGGTGGTACCCGTCTGCATTCCAGCGGCAAGCTTATTGACGTAACAAATACCCGAAGACGTGCATATACTATCGAACGTAATCAGGAGTTTAGCACCTTTCAATGGGGCACCATCATAGCTCCAGGCTTCCCGTAATCCGGTACCTCTCAACAACAAAACGAGGTCATTTCCATTGTTCCAGTTGGACTGATCAATAACCTGTTGGATCACATGTCTGATATCCGGAGACAGGTAAGTTGTTTCCGTGGCTGACCACGGGGTTGGCGACCATTGAACCACCTGTGAGGAGCGGGGCCTGAATGAAAGATTATATTTCGCCAGGCTAAAGAATTGTGCGTCTGCAACCAATTCAGATTGCATTATCCATGAAGCAGTAGATGAGGAGGTATCTGCAGATGTCCATTGGATATGTGCAGAAGAAATATAGCTGTTACGCGGAATCGATACATTCTGAAATCGCCATCCAACTTTCTGAAATCCATCTCGTGCAGTCAGGGACAAACTTTCCCGTATTGGATTGACCGCGCCATTATCCTGATGTTCTTCTGCATCATCATAAGAACTGCTGATACTTCTTTCCAGCATCCCTGCCCAATTGGTCACTACTGAAGTGATCCACCATTCCGACAAACCCTGCGTTTCCCATTCCGCATAGTAACCATTATCAAAAGGAAGGACATCTGTTGAATCAAGCGAATACGTAATCACCTGCGTCGGATCATTGTTGCTATAGTTACCATCTTCTTCATCACCCGAATAGCGCAATGCTGCAAAGTCAAAACCATCCCTTGCATTGACACACTGAGAGCATCCGGATGCATTGACCAGGTTGGTGGCTTCTTCTTTTGTAAAATATCCCCGAAGGGTGATCGGGTTGGCCGGAGGTATCGTGCTGGTCAAAACCCAGTTTCGCGACAACAGATATAGGCTGTCCGTGAGATGAAAATTACTTCCGGATTTATAGATAGCCAGCGTAACATCTCCCAGATCCTGGCCTTGAGGATGAATGCTGAATATCCTTTGACCGCCTTGTTCGATATGCATCCAGTTACTCCCTGACACAGGAAGGGTCCATTGCATATTCCCTCCCGTATACAAAGGTTTTCTGTCGTAAATATGCACTTGATCAATAGCGAGTCCTTCTTCTTCCACGCCGACATCACTTTGCATCACCCATCTGAACTGAACGACTGTATCTGCAACAGGAATAGCATGTCCGGTAGTAACCCATTTAGACTGCGTACCATTCCATCGATTGCCTACATTATTGTACCAGTTTACGCCGCCGCCCTGGACGCCCAGCTTAACCCAGACATTGCTTCCTTCCACCCTGTACTCTACCCATGCATAATCATAACCAACTTCGAGTTCAAACATAAATCCAAATGATAAATACGGTTGGGCGAGACCATGCAGATCAAAGCATGGTGAATAGAGATACGAAATCTCATCCGCATTGTGTGTTCCGTTGAGTGACGTGGTCCACACCCTTTTGCCTTCTGCTGCTTTCGACATGAGCTGCTTTCCCGGAACTCCATGCGTCCAACTGGATCGAATCCCATCCGTCACATATCCTCCATCACTATTTTCAAAACCTTCTGTATATGGAAATGAATTTACAAAAGGGGTCTGCAGGATCTGCATTCTGACGGTATCATTAAAGTGAAAATCATCATCGGCACTATAGACCCAGACTTCCAGATCGTGAATACCGGATGTAGGTATATCGAGAGAAGGGAGTAGCGAAACGTTGATGGTGCTCTGCGCCGGCACTGTTCCTATAAATGTCGAGTACGTAGTGCCTTCGTCTAACCGGTAATAAGCCCTTGCACTCGTCACCTCTTGAGAGGACGTATTGGTTATACTTATGCTCACCGTATCTATGCCGGTGTCGCAGGTAAGTATACCTGGATGCAGGATATCGCTGATCGTGATATCGCGTTGGACTACATGAATAGAAAGCCCGTCAATGGTCTGCCCATCTTCACTGGTCAACTGGCCTGCTGAAGCAAATACGCCGTGCGAAAACTTCAGTTGAAATGAGGAGCTGTATTCCTGGCCGGCAGCAGCCAACGCTGCAGTCAGGTCAAGGCCTGTCATGTATTGCCATTGACCACGTAAAGTGGCATCATTGGAGATATAAGTCAGTAAGACAAAATCACTGGTGTCTGATCCTCTGATCCATATAGCTTCATTATTATTGACATCTGGTGCGAATTCGTGATGCATGACATACAGGTTGAGCCGTATATCATTCTGAGCCACTAACCACGAAGACATATTGAGTGTGAGTAAAAGATCAGCGGACTTGTTGGTTCCGGATCTGATCGCATCCACGGTAAGTGCATGATGACCGGCATAGCTGAATGTATCGCCAGCAAAAGTCCTGATTCTGGCATTCGGTTGAAGGTATGCGTCCCAGGTGTTGAGCGCCGGCAAGCCAACCTGACTCGAAATGATGGTTGTGTCCGGGGTGTTTTCAAAACTTTCTGTCCATGGCAAACTGACGACAGGATTAGGCAGATGATGGAGTTGAATGATGAGTGTATCATTCTGATGTAAGGTGTCCGATAGATAAGTTGTCCACACTTTAAGCTTGTATGCGCCTGTTGCCGCAAGATCTGCGGTAGTGCTAAACGTAAAATTCTGACCTGCTCCGGAATTGAGTATGCCCGGAAAAACGTCTGAAGAAACAAAAACATCATTGAGGGAATAACTAAGGCTGAAACCTGAAGCACTCATAGTTCCGGCGTTAGTGATACGCACCGTAATTGGTTCTGTGGCGGTAAGTGTTGAAGAGGTTTGAATTCTACCGGATGTAAGTGCAACTATTGAATCTAGTCGAAGGTCATGATCCCAAGCACAGTTGTTACCCCCATTTGCAGTGATCATCACTGCTCTCGCTCTCAGGCCGTTGACACCCGATGCAAACACTCCGGAGACGGTCACCCGTATAGCGGAATCATATGGAAAATCGCCGACTACGATGGAGGTGCCAGAGGTGGTGTCTATGGCTGTTAAGGTTTCATTTCTAATCGTAAATATCCTGTAGTAAGATGCTCCAGCCACAGCATTCCAGCCCACCTGAACATATCCCTTGCATGGTGATGAGGCTGTCAGACTGCCGGGTGCTGCCATGATCACTGCATGCTGATCAGAGGTATCCAGCATTCCATTTGTCGCCGTGACTTTTACTTTCAATTGATCTGTGGGGGTATTGGGAGGAAACCACTCCTGGTAGCGGCGATTGGCCGGAATGGCTGATGCAATGGTATTCCATGTGCTGCCGCCGTTGGTGCTATATTGTGCTGTGAAGGTTGATGAACCTGTGCCAAAAGCATCCCATCTGATGTATTGTCTGTCGTCACCAAGATTGACATTACCCGGTTTATAAACTTCGCCGCCGATCGGTCCTTGAACGGTAATCCCTTGCAGACAAACATCCCAGGAAAGCCATGCTTTCTGTGGGCCCATCGGTACCTGGTGTCCTTTGATGACAATGGTGTAATCACCACTGCCGGGAGTTTGTATCGTGACTTGCTCATAATTATTAATACGATCTATGCCTGTACCTGCAGACAGGTTCACGCCTGATGGTGTGTAGTTGAGTTTCCAAGGCTTCAGTGTATCTCCGTTAGGTTTGATCACTACGATATCCAGATCATTGACCAATGTCACGGTTTCAAAAGGTGCTGAAGCAACATCCGTCCATAAGAGCATGACATCAACAAATGCCGTACCTGCGGGCACAGAAATTACTTTTGTCAAAGTGTTATCCTGGTCAACATTCACAGATGTATAATGACCTGCCTCCAGCATCTCAACTGATCTCACCCCATTGATCCTGCCA
>JAWXAW010000022.1:0-11583 GCA_034439675.1 Saprospiraceae bacterium
ACAGTTTTCATCGAGGATCAAATTCAGCAAATCGCAATGAAGGGGAAGTGGATTTGTTCGGTCTATATTATATCCGTAAAAACTAATTATTCCAAGACCTCCACAATGAAAAATCCATCGTCACCCAGCGGTTGATATTTGGGCATGAGCATTAATCCGTCTACGGGCGAAGCGATCGGGCCATGTTCATTATGTGCTACAATCTCTCCGGCTTTCAACGGCTGAAAGTTTTTGTATCCGGGCTTCATGACAAATTGTTCGCCATCCGTTATCCGGTAATGGAAAATCAGCTTTGTCACTTTCGGGAGGCCTTCAGACATGCGGATCAGCATACCATCATGGCGATGATCCACGTCACGCGAATCCACAGAGCCGATCGTGCGCATACAGTTGACGATAGCCGCTGCTGTCCGGTAGACACTCTCCGGATCATCGTGTTGACCACCTTCGAATACGATGCAAAACGCATCTTCTGTCGGCCTGTTGAAGTAGCTGACGGTAGTCCCTTTTAGTTTTTCTGCAAAACCCTGGATCACCGGGGCATGAAGACCTTTGGCAAGATTGCTGCTCATCTGATCATCTGCAGCGATGGTAAAGATGCCACCATCCGCTGTAGTCGTATGCAAATCCAGGATGAGCGATGCAGAAGGTTTATGTTTTCTTTTTTCTTCTTCAATCGTGCGGATCAGGTCTATACATTCCCTGTCTTCTGAGTTCCACAATTCTTCCGGTGTACTGGTGATTCGATCCATTTCTTCCTTCAGGAGCATCCGGTTGAGGTCACGGTCGATAAATCGTTGTGATTTGTCAATAGCCCGAAGATTGCCGCGGATACCTACAAAGGAACCATGATAACGGAACCCCGGATTGAAGCCCGTCTCGATATCCAGTAGCCGGAATACCTCCTGGATAGCCAGCATTCCTGCTGGTTCATTGCCATGCATACTCCCGATGCATATCAACAACGGACCCGGATCTACACCTTCATACTTGTCTATGATTCTGCCTTCCATCGCTGGCAATGATACTAAAGGAAAATGATTTGAAGGTTATCATGAGGAATTTCAGTTCTGAATTGTCAGGGGCGTATTGCATCCGCCCCTGACAGTAGAAATACTACAGAGCGTCGCAGAGAGGGGGGCGAATTGTTCTCTCCGTTAACAAATCATAGTATCTGATCTGAACCTTAAAAACCATATCTTTGGTATTCATGCGCAGAAATAAGATCATTGTCTCTTGTTTACTTCCGGCTTATATGCTGCTGGTGCTGCATGCTATCATCCCCCATCATCATCATTTTTCAGCAGCGGATGGCCCGCTCCATTTTCACCATGGCTTTAATGCCCACCATCAGGACCACGTTAGCGGAGATCCTCATCATGATGCCGATAGCCATGGCCATACCGCTCATTTTGTGCATTCACCAGAGTTCGGTATCGCCATGCTACAACCTACGGCCAACTGGATAGAAGTCAATGTTCAAAAAGCCTTTCCCGCGCTTAGCGAGCCATTTCAACTCGTAAGCAAATACAACAGGACCGAATGCAGGATTAGCTGGGTTACGGAAAGCCCGCCCCCGTATAACTTTTCACTATCCTCTTCCTTTTCGCTAAGGGGCCCACCCGCGGCAACTATCGCCTGACAGCACGACATTCTCTACAACGGAAATGGTACGTCCTGTTTTACATGAATCTATATTCATGTGTGATGCCTTTGTAAGGCTTCTTTTTTATTGAAAATCACATTATATGTTTTACAGAAAAGCCACGTTAATTGCCCTATTAGTTGCCATTTCTGTTCACCTCTTATCCGCACAGCAATTGGTCACGATTGATGAGATCATTGCCCGTGCCATGGACTCCAGTTTTCAGCTTAGAGCCGCAGGTTTGCAGATAGAAGCTGATCGGTTCATGGAAAAAAAGGCGACCCATATTCCTGACCCGGAGCTAATCCTGGAGAGCACTACAGGGGATTTTATGACCATTGGCGTACAGCAGTCATTTGACTTTCCAACAGTCTATGCGAGACAAAAACAATTGGCGGAACAGCAAACGATATTGTCTGAAAAAGCCAGCAACATTTCAGCAGCGGCATTTAAAAGCAGTATCAGAACAGCCTATCTCGAATGGCAACTCGACAAAGCAGAAATGCTTCAATGGAAAACACAGGATAGCCTGTTCAGCACCCTCTCTCAGGCAGCCGACAGAAAGTATCTCGCCGGGCAGATAGATTTTGTAGAAAAGACCTATGCACATCTTAAATTCACCGAGGTACATGCCCAATACCTGGCTTCCATTATTGGAATACGAAAAGGTATGCAAGTGATACAATTGTACACCGGCATTACCGACAGCATCAGCCCGAGTGAACTGGAAAAGGGGACAGGAGATTTTGTTTTTTCCACCGCTGCAGTTGATGCAGATGCTATCCACAATACCCCTGTACTCGCCTATTACAGGCAATCAGAAAGGATCAGTGAAAAAGCCATTCAACTGGAGCGAAGCAAGCTCTTTCCAGATTTTACGGTTGGCTATCTTAATCCTGCAGATAAGAATACGCCTTTTCCCTTACGCCTTCGTTTCGGCCTTTCTGTGCCGCTTTGGTTCTGGCAATACGGTACCTCTATAAAAGCCGCTGAAACCAAACTGGAAGTGGCCAGGTATACTTCTTCAGCAGGCCGACAAGAACTTACACAACAATGGTACGAAGCAAAAAATGATGCCTTAAAATACCAGGAAGCCCTTAACTATTTTGAAGCTGAAGGATTATCGCAAGCGAAGGAACTCACGGAAGCATCCAACAGGATGTTTGCTGCCGGACAATATGATTATATCAAATATCTCACCACACTGACAGATGCCTTTCAGGTGAAGAGACAATACCTTGAACTGGTGAGCAATTATAACCAGGCCCTTATCACATTACAATACCTAATCGGACAATAATGAAAGCACAACACATAACCATTCACCTGTGCCTTGCGCTGGCAGGACTTTTGATTTCTTCTCCTGCCAATGGTGGAGGTGGGGATGATCATACCCATGCGAATGAACAACCTGCAACCAGTGCCGTGCAGGAAAAGTATTTTTCTTCGGAGGGCTCTTCGAATAAATACGAACTTTTGCTTCGCTATGAACCCATACGCCCGGGCAAGCCGGCACATCTTACTTTGTTTGTCAGTGATTTTGAAACAAACAAACCCGTCAATGATGCAAAATTGAAAATCGCTTCGCAAGAAGACCCAACGATTTCATTTACAGTTCATCAGAATGGCAATGGTACGTATGAAGTGGAAGCTACGTTTCCTGATCAGCAATCCTATACCATAGCAGTCACTATCGATGGAGGGCTGGGACCTGACTTGCTTTTGCTCCAGCATATTGATGTGGGCGAAGAACTCCCCCATCTGGATGACGCATCATCTACGTCTTTTCTGAATAGGAACAATTGGTATCTGATGGTCATTGGGCTCTTGGGGGGGTTGGGATTAGGATTTCTATTCCGAAGAAGAAACACTGCACAAGGAAAGGCAACCCTTTCCATTATCCTGGTAGGTATAGGTTGTTCTATTCCTTTTCAGTCCACCAATGCCCATGGTGATGATGATCACGGAGCAGATGCTACAGGCAATGTTTTTTCTAACACCGTAGATATTCCGAAGGAAACGCAATTTCTTTTTGATGTGTATACCCTCAAAGTAGCAAAGGGAAGCTTTACGGAAAGTAGTCATCTCTTTGGCACGATCATTCCAAGCAGCAATGGACAGGCTGTCGTCACGACGCCTCAGAACGGGACGATCGTCTCTGTCAATGCTCAGGTAGGTAAGCCTGTAAAGGCAGGCCAGGTGGTAGCCGTGGTTGAACAATCCATCGATGCCGGGACACAAATCAGTATGGAAGCAGAGCGAAATAATCTCAGGGCAGAATATGATGCAGCAAAAAAGGAAATGGACCGGCTAAAATCCATCAGTGATATTGCCGCGAAGAAGGATATTGATGAGGCAACTGCCAGACTGCAAAAGGCCGAAACGAATCTGGCCCTGTTTAAAAGCAGAACCGGAAGAACCATGAACCTCACAGCGCCTATTTCAGGGTATGTGGGAAATTTTAATGTTGCCATCGGCTCCAACGTGACCACCGGACAAACCCTCTTTACGATTACCAATCTATCTACACTGTATGTTGAAGCACAAGTATTTGACAAAGATGCAGCGTCTATCCGTCCCGATGCCTATTATACTGTGGAACGTACCAACGATAATCACAAGACCAGCCAGATCACATTACTGGCACCCGCGCAGGAAATCAATTCAACCAATCAATCACAAAAGGTATTATTTCAGGTGGATAATCCTGACGGAGATTTTAAGATTGGTGAATTTGTCAATATCCGTGTTTTTGCATCAACAGCTTCGCACCAGATCACACTCCCGAACAGTGCATTTACTGAAATAAACGGCAAGCCTGTGGTCTTCATCAAGGAAGCTGCCGAAAAATATACAGTGAGTTATATACAGCTGGGTCATAACAACGGCACACACACATCGATTCTAAAAGGGATAGACGAAGGAGAAAGGGCGGTCATCAACGGTAGTTACCAACTCAAGATGATCTATCTGAACCAATAAACGACCATTCAATCATTCTTAATAAACTGAAATCATGAAACAACTATTAAATCAATGTATCCTTCCACTTCTGCTGTTTACCGCAGGTATCCTGGCATGTAATCCTGCAAAACAGGATAGAGGTGGTGCGACAGAAACCAACGCAGACGCTGGAAGCCATGGAAGTGAAGATCATGCGCACATCTATGCCTGTCCGATGCACCCTGAGATGCAGGGCCATGAAGGTGAGAATTGCAATAAATGCGGCATGCCCCTCGAGCACATGGATCATATACCAAAGGCCGGCAATTACCTGATGGAGATTAAGCCCTCTGCCGAGACGATCATAGCAGGATCACCCGTCACTCTTTCCTTAACACCAAAGAACAAGGATAATATGAATATTCCTGTGCCTCTTGATGTCGAGCATGAAAAGAAAATACATCTTATCGCCGTGCGTGAAGACCTGAGTTGGTTTGATCATATCCATCCTGAATATCAGTCGGACGGTAGTTATCTCGTCAAAGAGACCTTTCCCTCCGGAGGCAAGTATTTATTGTACGCAGATTACAAACCCAGTGGTAGCACCCATCAACTCGAGAAAACAGAAATCAAGGTGGATGGAAAACCAAAAGCATCTGTGCAGTACAAAGAAACCAAAACGGTTGCTACCTCCGGTGACTATACGGTATTGTTGAAGCCTGATGGCGGGCGATTTCTGTCCAACCAGGAAATCCATTTTGATGGGCAGTTTACTAAGGATGGGAAGCGGTTTGATGTCAATGGATTACAATCCTATCTCGGTGCCAAGGGGCATATGGTAGGCATTCAGACCAAAAGCAAGACCTATGCCCACCTGCATCCGGAGGTTGAAAATGATATACTTCATTTTCATGCAACATTTCCTGAAGGGGGTATGTACAGGGCATGGTTGCAGTTTATGGTAGATGATCAATTGCACACCGTTGACTTTACAATCATGGTTGAACAAGGAGAACCAGGGAAGGGAGTGGAAGAAGCGAAGCCGGCAACGCATAATCATTAACCGGCCATGAAAGAAGGGATAATGAAAGTGCCCCTGAATATGATTTTTGTGCTGAAGAGGATAGGGTCCTTTTTATTTGCAAAGCAATGTTGCAGATAACCATAAGGTGAAATTATTTAGAAAAAGAGCAAACCGTATCCATTGACAAATAAACCATGTTAGATAATTTAATCAAGTTCTCATTACAGAACCGCCTGCTGGTGGTTGCTGTAGCAGCTCTGCTGATAGTCTATGGTGTCTTTGCCATCGTCAACCTGCCGGTGGATGTGTTGCCGGATTTAAATCGCCCAAGGGTGACTATTTTTCTGGAAGCCAATGGTATGGCTCCGGAAGAAATTGAAACCCAGATAACACTTCCGGTAGAATCTGCGCTCAATGGTGCCCCTGGTGTGGAAATCGTGAGGAGCAGTTCCACGATCGGTATTGGGATGGTGTTTGTGGAGTTTGGCTGGGATTCGGATATCTACAAGGCAAGACAGATCGTAGCAGAAAAACTGCAGACCGTCCAGTTGCCTGATGACATCGTCCCGGTCATGGGTCCGATAAGCAGTGTGATGGGGCAGATCATGCTGGTGGGTATTTCTGCAGACAGCACCTCTGCGGCTGAGCTGCGCACCCTTGCTGATTTTACCATCCGGCGAAGACTCATGAGTATCAAAGGTGTGTCACAGGTGATACCGATAGGCGGAGAGCGACTTCAATACCAGGTGCTCATCTCTTCAGCTAAACTGAAACAATTCAATCTGAGCATTGATGAGGTAGACAAAGCCATGGAGCTGACTAATCAAAACAGTTCCGGAGGTTTCTTTGATCAATATGGTTCGGAAGTGTTGATCAGGAATGTGGGCAGGGCCTATACACTGGATGATTTAAAAAATACAGTAATTTCAAACAGGGATGGATTACCGGTATTGTTGTCACAGGTTGCAGATGTTCGTTTTGGATCTGCAGTCAAACGTGGTGACGCGAGTATCAATGCAAAGCCTGCGGTGATCCTCACGATTGAAAAGCAACCTTCGTTTAATACCGTCACCCTGACTGAAGAAGTCGAAAAAGCTATCAGGGAATTACAACCCTCATTGCCACCGGATGTCAGGTTGAATACCAATATATTCCAACAGAAACATTTTATCCAGGCAGCCCTGACCAATGTGGAACATGCCCTGCGGGATGGTTTCATCCTGGTGGTCATCGTCCTTTTTTTGTTTCTATTAAATTACCGTACGACGCTGATTACGCTGACCGCCATTCCTTTGTCGCTGGTGATTACGGCCATTGTATTTAAGCTCTTCGGCTATAGTATCAATACGCTCACACTGGGTGGATTGGCTATCGCGATAGGAGAGCTGGTAGACGATGCGATCGTAGATGTTGAAAATGTATTCCGGCGCATTCGGGAGAATAGAAAATCATCAGACCCCAGGCCGGTCCTCCAAGTCATCTACAGCGCCAGCAGTGAAGTGAGAAATTCAATTGTGTATGCTACGATCATTGTGGTGCTGGTCTTCATTCCATTGTTTTATATGCAGGGTATTGAGGGAAGGATTTTTGCACCGCTGGGTATTGCTTACATCACGTCTATCCTTGCTTCGCTCGTTGTATCGCTGACGCTGACGCCAGTGTTATGCAGCTACCTTTTGGGTACAAGTCCTTCATCAGTTTCAGCACGTGCTGATGCAGTTGAAGAAACTTTCCCGAAGAAAAAGTCTTTTCTGCGATCGGTCTTTTCCGGATCAGGTGGTCATGAGGATAGTCCTCTTGTCAAGTGGCTCAAACAAAAAGATCTGAGGCTCCTTTATTGGGGTCTTGAACGGCCGCGAATTATTATTGGGTCTGCTGTGGTATTGATCATGATTTCATTGGCGGCATTGCCTTTCTTTGGCACATCGTTTCTCCCACCCTTCAATGAAGGTTCCTTTACGATCAATCTCTCTACACCACCGGGTACATCCCTTGAAGAAAGCAACAAGATCGGTACCATGGCAGAGGAACTCATGCTACAGGTGCCTGAGGTGAATTATGTCAGCAGGAGAACGGGGCGTGCCGAGTTAGATGAACACGTGGAGCCGGTATCGAATTCTGAAATTGATGTTGAGTTAAAACACGAAACCGGCAGGCCAAGGGATGAAGTGGTCGCGGATATCCGTCAGAAACTTGATATCTTAAAAGGGGTATCCGTCAATGTCGGTCAACCCATATCCCATAGACTTGACCACCTCCTTTCTGGTGTACGTGCCCAGGTGGCGATCAAACTTTTTGGTAATGACCTGGCGGATCTCAGATCGCATGCAAATGAAATAGCGGCTGTCATTAAAGGCGTTCCGGGTGCTGTGGATGTTCAGGTTGAACGGCAGGTCATGGTGCCGCAGCTATTGATTAAGGTGGATCGTGGAGCTTTGCAGCGCTATGGTCTGCAGGCAGGCAAAGTGGCAAAGGACCTTGAAATATTTTACAATGGGAAAGTGACCGGACAGATTCTGGATGGAGATAAATCTTTTGATATTCTGCTGCGCACTACAGATGAAGAGCGAACGAACCTCGAAGCGATTCGTAATACACTGATTGATGCTCCTGACGGCACCCTGATTCCGTTGCAGCAAATAGCCCGTATTGAAAACACGACCAGTATCAATACCATCACTCACGAAAATACCCAACGAAAAATCACCATCAGTTGTAACGTGGAAGGCGAGGATCTTGGAACAGCTGTCAGTGAAATCCAAAAGGAGGTAGCTCGGCAAGTGACCTTGCCGCAAGGGTACTATATACAATATGGTGGCCAGTTTGAAAGCCAGCAATCCGCTTCAAAGTTGATCCTGCTACTGAGCATCTTTTCATTTGCCGGGATTTTTCTTGTTTTGTTTTCACACTTTAAATCACACCAGATTGTAGTGCAGATTATGCTCAATATTCCACTGGCGCTGATCGGTAGTGTGGTGGCGGTCATCCTCACAGGAGGTGTTTTTTCAGTGGCTACGCTTGTTGGATTTATCACCCTGACGGGTATTGCCTCGCGTAATGGCATCATGATGATATCCCACTATATTCATCTGATGGAGCATGAAGGAGAAAATTTCAGCAAAGAAATGATCATCCGTGGATCACTGGAGCGATTGGTCCCCGTATTGATGACTGCTTTAGTGGCAGCCCTGGCGCTGATCCCATTGACGATGGATCCCCAGGCACCCGGTAAGGAAATCCTTTTCCCGGTGGCCACAGTGATTCTGGGCGGGTTGATCAGCAGCACCTTGCTAGACATCATGGTGACCCCTGTAGTCTTTTATACCTTTGGAGAAAAGGCGATCAAAAGTTATTTTAAACGAAAAACGGAAAAACTGATCAATGCAATCTAAGCAACGGAAATGCTTGCTTTGCTCGGTTTGTAATCGGCCGTCCATATTCGTTTTTTAAAAAGAATGGACCGCATGAGTCTAAAAATTTATGTTTTGAAAGGCGATAATACCAACTGAATGTGAAGCGAGCAGATCCAAATCATCAGCATACTTATGACGCTCAGGGGAACATGACCTGTTGTTCGTTGGAGGACAAAATCTATCAGCAGGCAGATTCAACAGATCAGCTCCCTGCAGAGCATACGGGACCTGAAGGACATGATCATGCGTCTAATCCAGGAACGGGTGGCAAATGGAAAGTGTATCTGCCGGTGATCATCAGCATGGTCATGCTACTTCTTGGTTTAGCAGCTGATTTCTGGATGATGCTGCCATTCTTTTCCGGTCCGATCCGGGTGGTATGGTATCTCCTTGCTTACTTCCCGGTAGCATGGCCAGTGATCAGAGATGGGTGGAAGGCAATAAAGGGAGGTGATTTTTTTACAGAATTCACCCTGATGACACTGGCTACGCTTGGCGCTTTTGGGATCGGGCAGTATCCGGAGGGAGTAGCGGTCATGCTGTTCTATGCGATCGGTGAGCTATTCCAGGGAGCTGCTGTCAGAAGTGCCAAAAGCAATATCAAAGCTTTGCTGGATATGCGTCCTTCATCTGCGCATGTTTACAGGAACAATGCATATCACCTGGTCAGACCCCATGGTGTACAAGTGGGAGAAACTATACAGATCAAGGTAGGTGAAAAGGTTCCTTTAGACGGAGAAATGATCAGCGAAGCCAGCAGCTTTACTACGGCAGCATTGACCGGCGAAAGTGAACCATCCACTATCTACAGAGGTGACCAGGTGTTGGCCGGAATGCTAAACCTGGACAGGGTGGTAGAGCTCAAAGTCACCAGACGATATGAGGACAGTGCGCTCTCCAGAATCCTCAATATGGTTCAGCATGCCACGGCAAGGAAGGCAAAAACGGAATTGCTCATCAGAAGGCTGGCTAGGGTTTATACACCGATCGTTTTCTTTTTGGCGGTAGCACTTGTTGTCATTCCTTTTTTTTTAGTTGATCAATATGTTTTCAGTGTCTGGCTATACAGGGCATTGATTTTCCTAGTGATCAGTTGTCCATGCGCGTTAGTTATTTCCATTCCCTTAGGTTATTTTGGAGGGATTGGGGCAGCGAGTAGAAACGGTATACTCTTCAAAGGTTCCAATTACTTGGATTTGATTACGAAAGTGAATACTATCGTGATGGATAAAACAGGAACATTGACAGAGGGTATATTTAAGGTTCAGGACATCGTCACATATAAGATGGATAAATCTGAATTTATCAGAACCCTGGCTGCGCTCGAAAAAAAATCCAACCATCCGGTAGCAAAAGCAATCGTGGCGTTTGCAAAGAACGAAACAACATTTTATCAGGCAGAAGATATAGAGGAGATAGCAGGGTACGGCCTTTCAGGGAAAGTAAATGGCCGGGAGGTATTGGCCGGAAATGCAAAACTGCTGAGAAAGTATAGCATCCCATACGATACCGCGATAGATGATATAGCCGAGACTATCGTCTTCGTAGCCATTGACAATCGGTTGGAGGGTTATGTACTTATCGCAGACCAGATAAAGGAAGATGCTCGGGAAACTATTCAACAACTGCATCGCATCGGGATCAACGAAATCGTGATGCTCAGTGGTGATAAGATGGCGATTGCACAAAATGTTGCGGGTAAACTAGGTATTGATGTTGCCTATGGTGATTTGTTGCCCCAAGACAAAGTGGAGAAACTGCAATCGCTGAAAAAGGACAAGAAGAAGGTGATCGCTTTTGTTGGCGATGGCATCAATGATGCTCCCGTGCTGGCATGGAGTGATGTAGGTATCGCTATGGGCGCGATGGGGAGTGATGCAGCGATAGAGACAGCGGATGTTGTCATACAGACGGCGCACACCTCCAAAATCGTGACGGCTATTAAAATCGGTCGGGCTACGAAGCAGATTGTGATGCAGAATATTACCCTTGCATTTGCATTCAAAGTGATTGTTTTGGTGCTGGGCGCAGGAGGCCTGGCGACCATGTGGGAAGCTGTGTTTGCAGATGTGGGTGTTGCCCTGCTGGCGATCCTGAATGCAGTCAGGATTCAGCGTATGCAGTTTTAGGACTGTTCAGGCTGGCCTGACCTCTGTTCTGCCACGACTATTCGACTATGACTTTTAGGGTATAAGCACCCTTATTGGATCTGGCATGGACCAGATACAATCCAGGTGCAATTCCGGTCACATCAACATTGATTTCCCCCGTTACTTCCCGAATGGATAAAATCTGATGTCCGAAGACATTAAAAAGTATTAAATGAACAAAGAGGGATTCAGCTTTATCCATAACAACCTTTAACTGATCATGAGCAGGGTTGGGGGATACAGTAAACTCAAAGCCACTCAGCGCAGGAGCAGAGGTGCCCAGAGTTCCCATCAAGGTGACAACAGCACTGGTTGTAACGATGTTGCCGCATTCATCAACAGCAGTGAAATTCACCGTTATGCTTGTAGAAGCATGACAGGTGTCCACCACTATCGGAAAGTCATTTG
>JAWXAW010000023.1:0-14530 GCA_034439675.1 Saprospiraceae bacterium
GAGCAAACTCCTGCAACGGCCTACCGTTTTCGTTGGTTCTTCATGTGGTCGCAGGAGCAAACTCCTGCAACGGCCTACCGTTTTCGTTGGTTTTCCGTGTGGTCGCAGGAGCAAACTCCTGCAACGGCCTACCGTTTTCGTTGGTTTTCCATTTGGTCGCAGGAGCAAACTCCTGCAATGGCCTACCGTTTTCGTTGGTTCTTCATGTGGTCGCAGGAGCAAACTCCTGCAATGGCCTACCGTTTTCGTTGGTTCTTCATGTGGTCGCAGGAGCAAACTCCTGCAACGGCCTACCGTTTTCGTTGGTTCTTCATGTGGTCGCAGGAGCAAACTCCTGCAACGGCCCTACCGTTTTCGTTGGTTTTCCATGTGGTCGCAGGAGCAAACTCCTGCAACGGCCCTACCGTTTTCGTTGGTTCTTCATGAGGTCGCAGGAGCAAACTCCTGCAACGGCCCTACCGTTTTCGTTGGTTCTCCATGTGGTCGCAGGAGCAAATTCCTGCAACGGCCCAGCCCAAACCCTTTTTGATCATGCAGTTGGCCATCCTGGATGCGTTGAAATTTTTCAAATATCAGTCTGCTTTTCGAGACAGGAATTCCGATGCCATTATCCTGGAAAGAAATGAGAATGCCATCTTTTTCTGCCTTCGCAGATATTTCAATGACAGGTGGATGTTCAGAATATTTCAATGCATTATCAATCAGGTTACGGAATACATTTGTCAGATGTTGCCTATCACCATTGATTTCAAATCCATCAGGTATTTGTTGAAGGGATACAACAGCCTTTTTTTCTTCGATCTGCATTTGCATTTCCTCCATCCAAGTGGGTAACAGGTCCGTGACAAATCAAAGGAGCTATCGGGAATAGCTTTGTCATGTCAATTTTATTTTATCATTTACTAAATAATCTCTTATGAAAAGTCTCTTGATGGTTTTCTTTTTAATGGGTGGCTTAGCCATTTCCAATGCCTATGCACAGGCCTGCGCGCCTTGTCCTCCGGGGTGCTGTGTCGCAGCCTGTATATCAAGTGCAAGTGCAGATGCAAGTGCTAAACAGACATTGCTTCCGGGTACAACAGCATTTGCTGCCTGTTCTCCTGAGCAAATAGCCGTCTGCGAAAGCAAAATGGCTGCCTGCGAAGGGAAAAAGATGTCTAAGAAAGAAATGAAGGATTGTCAGGCAGTTTGCCAGTCAATTACTGCTGCAGCAACTCCTACCGGGCAATCAAAATTGGTTGCTCAGCCAGCCTGTGGAAGGAAACCGGCGCCAGCGGTAAAAACATCAAAGCAATAACATAGATTATTTTATCTGGCTTTTAACAAGGTGGTTCGGGAACAAAGGATTCCCGGCCACCTTTTTATTTTTAGAATCGGTGTATTAATTTTTTTCAGGACACTTCTTACACCTTTTCTTGCCTTTCTCTTTGTACTTTTTACAACACTTTTTTTTGCACCAGAGCGGTATGTCAGTATGCAGACGGATCAGGGAATGCGGAAATACAACGACTGGAAGTTGAATAAATCCAGGAGTTTCACTTTTTGTTAGAGAAAAGAATGAATGTAGCATTTTGAAATCGACGCTGTTAAATTTTTACTTTGCGAACATACGCATGCAACAGGTTCAGTATAAAGTTAATTCGATTGAATGAAATAGCCTCCGATATTTGAAATGGTAGGTATTGATGTAGCTATGGTCATCTAACCGTCAGATAGATCGTGTAGAACGAAGTAATAATAATGAACAACCCGACAACGAACATCAAAGTCCTTGGTTTGATAAACTTGATCAGGTATGGGCCTAAAGGAGCAGCCAGTACGCCTCCAAAAATAAGCCCAAGGATGATCTTCCAGCCTTCCAGCCCAAGAAAGAAAAGAAATACGCCAGTACTGAAAAAGGCCACAAAGAATTCAGCTGTATTGACTGTCCCAATCGTCATTTGCGGTGTCTTACCTCGATGGATGAGATTTGATGTCACCACTGGGCCCCATCCACCTCCCCCAATCGCGTCCAATAGGCCACCAAAAAACCCCAAAGGGGCGACTTGCTTTATTTCATCTTTGAATAGAGGCTCACGGATACTCTTTATTAAAATGATGATCCCAAGGATGAGCAGATAGCCGGCAATAAAGGGTTTGATCATACTACCATCCAATACTTTGGATAGCAGGAAAGCACCGATCATGGCGCCGATGATGCCCGGGATAGCAAGCCGGAGAAACAAATTTTTATCTACGTTTTTAAAATAAAGGTGAGATAACCCGGATACGCCGGTAGTAAATACCTCAGCCGTATGTACACTTGCCGATGCCACTGCAGGACTTATGCCCAGTTGAAGGAGTATGGTGGAGCAACTGACGCCATAAGCCATACCCAAAGTGCCGTCAATGAGTTGAGCTATAAACCCGGCCAGACAAAACAAAAGGAATTCTTTGTCGAAGGTGAAAGTCTGCTGCTGGTTTGAATGTAAAAATTCCCATATCAGCCACCCTATAAACATAAGCTTAAGGGCCAGGATGACAAACGTGATATGTCTGAATTTGAATTTATCCATGGTGACAAAGATGGTCTTTCGTTAATTATCAAACGCTTGTTTAGAGTAAAGGGTAAGTTATGATACCCATCCCAAGGCTTATTCCAATCCATGCAAGCATACTGACTTTAAGATAATGCATTGAAATGAAAGAAATGACGATCCAGCCGAATGGAACCCATACCATCTCGGAAGCTGAAGGAAATATTACAACTTTTCCAAAATATAGTCCCAGGGTCAGGATGACTCCCGCCACAGCTGCAGTGACATACCCTAATACGGATTTTATGATAGGGTTCGTTTGGGTTCGTTCAATGATTGGAGCTCCGATAAAAATGAATAGAAAGGAAGGAAGAAAAGTATAATAGGTCGTAAGGGTTAGTCCTAATGTAGCCATCCACATGTTGCCCTCAAACACATTGTACCCTGCCATAAACCCCACAAATGCAAGCACTATAATCAAAGGTCCCGGCGTGGTTTCACCCAAAGCAAGTCCATCTATCATTTCATGTTGGCTTAGCCATCCGAAGGACTCTACGCTCACATGTGCGACATAGGGCAATACAGCATATGCACCACCAAAGGTAACAAAGGCAGATTTAGTGAAGAAAACCGAAAGATCTTTCCAGAACCCAAAATCTTGTATACCCCAACCAAAAAGGATGACCAATGGAATCAGCCATAATAGGGAGAAGATAATAAGATTCAGTATCAATGATTTCCAGGATATGCCAACTCCGGATTTCACCGTATTCAGATTAATGAGATAAGATGATTCTTCATGATCAAGTATAGGTTTATGGTGGACACCATGTCCTCCTCTAACAGGAATTAGCCTGCTCAGAATTATGCCTATCCCCATCGCACCCAGAATAACAAGCGGGAAGGGAATGTTGAAAAAGTAAATGAGCGCGAAGGCAATTGTAGCGACTATGTAATGAATAGGGGATATGAGCGATTTTTTTCCGATTTTGATCAGCGCTACTATAATGATGGCTACCACTGCAGGCTTCAAAAATGAAAACATAGCTGCAATCAATGGCATATCTCCATAACTGACATAGAGATAACTTAGAATCCACAACATCACTGCTGAAGGGAAAATAAATAGCAATCCTGCAGCCAAACCACCACGAACACCATGTAATAACCAACCGGTATAGGTTGCTAATTGTTGAGCCTCTGGACCGGGTAATAGCATGCAATAGTTGAATGCATGTAAAAACCGACTTTCACTGATCCATTTTTTCTTTTCCACCAGATATTCATGCATAATGGATACCTGGCCTGCCGGGCCACCAAAGCTTATAAAACCAAGCTTTAACCAGAAGGAAAGTGCTTCAGTGAAGCTCGGATGCGCTGGGGCCTTAGACATATGGATTACATTAACTTCAATGTGAATTCGCGTTTATGTTTTTCAATACTGGTGATTTTTAGGTTGAAGGTCAATGTAAAAGCTGTGCATGGTATTTAGGTATAACTAAAGTGCAAATTTATGATATTATATATATTCTACCTGATAAGTATATTTAAATTATAAAAAAAGTCACTATTTACATTCCTCCCCATCTACTATTTTTTGAATTGTAAGGCATTCAAGTGTTCTAAGGGTTTGGTTCCTGACCTGCACCATTGCCTGGCGGAGATGGCAGGTGTCGACGTCATCACAATCATCACAGGGTTTGTAAAATTTCAAAGCTGCACACTGTAGCAAAGCGATGGGTCCTTCGAATATCCGATGCAGATCCGCGAGGGTTATTTCTGTTGGCTTCCGGTTTAGAAAGTATCCACCGGAGGCACCTTGCCGGCTATGGACAAGGCCGTGATTTTTTAACTCAATAAGGATGGATTCCAAAAATTTCTTAGGAATGTGGGCTCCATCTGCTATCTCCTGAGTCCGGACCAATTCTCCTTTTTCCGCGAGATAGACCAGGGCTTTAATAGCGTATTTTCCTTTTTGTGTAAGCATGGTTGAATCGGGTAGGGTGGTTATTAGGTCGTTGCCGCTCAGGCTATGAAGATCTATTTCCTAAAAGGAGCAGCCATTTTCCCACCGCTAAAAGTAAACCAATTGCAGTAATATTTCTATTAGTATACTGCCTTATGGACTTGTTGGCCGATATTGTATATGATCAACTCAACTCTAGTATGGAGAATATCAGTTATAAATCACCGCTGAGGATACTCAATTATAATCGGCCCTTTAATTGCCTGAAAGAAACCTAAAAATGGGGCATTACTGAATTTTAAAGACCCCTACTTACTTCGCTAACAATTGTCCATTGATGTCTGTAGAAAGTACTTCACTCATATAATCGAAAAATGGGCGCATGGCTTCAAACGTAAGCGTCACTTCTTTGAGAAAGTTTTTATCCAGCACTTCCTTGTCTGTGAATTTACGCATGACCGTAAATTGCTTTTTACGGATCAGATCGATGGCAGGATGGTTTCGGTCATACCCTGAAGGAGCAGTCTTTAACTCATCGCCTTGTAATTCACCAAAGTATTTTACGAAGGTTTTTGAAGCGCTTATTTTACGAATCGATTTTTCATCAAAAGCAAATTCATCGCGTATCCTTTTTAGATCTTCCGGACTTGGCGCCCAGAACCCACCTCCTGCAAAACTTTTACCGGGTTCAATATGCAGATAATATCCACCTCTCCGCTGTTGTGTGGCCCTGGTAAAATGAACACCCATATTGTTTTTATAGGGAACTTTGTCTTTTGAAAAACGAACATCCCTATAAATCCTGAACACCTTAGCCTCTTCAATCTGATCTTTTTTACGCAGCATTTTTTTGACTTCCTCAGCCACATTTTTTACGTTCACCAGCGTCTGTTCATAGAGATCCTTATGCGATTGAAACCATTCACGGTTATTGTTTTTATCCAGATCTTTTAAAAATTTCAGTGTTGTTGTCTCAATTCCCATGTTTGATTATTTTCCTTTTACCCTATATCCAATTCTAACTTCTAACTTCTAACTAAATTCTGCTTACTGCAAAATGCCCACTGCTTACTGCCCACTGCTTACCTCTTAGGCGGTATCGTATCTATTTTCCCTGATGCGTTAAGCCGGATAATCAAGTCGCCATAGTTTTTAGGGTCAATGATGGTATGCGGTTGGTTATCCAACAGAATATCCGGGTTAGGCATACCCAGCATGTTTTTACAATAATCCCTTAGGGAATAGGTAGTGACAGTGATCGTTGTAGTTTCTTCATAAGTCGTTGGATCAAAAATAACAACTGTATCCACTAATGTCATTGAATCCCGGTCAAGCAGCGATAATTGCTTTTGTGCTTCCCGCATTTTGAGTTCACGCTCATATCCGGGTGGTTGGATTTGGGAGAAGGCTGATAAAGAAACGAAGAGCATGCAGGTGAGCAGTGTCAGCCTGAACGGCAAAATGGATGAGCATGGAAGAATTGATTTCATATGCTAAAATTACTTCAAAATCGGAAGAAACAAAATACATCCAGTCTCCGGGACATTTCTGCTTATACAAGTCCATATTATCTTAATACAGGAACAGGATGTTTATGCTCATCAATAGCCACGAGGGAGAATACACCTGTGATGGCTTTTTCTCTGTGCTCAGAGTACATTTCTTCAATGTATATGTCCACCTTTACCTTTAGGCTGGTGTGCCCCACATGCGTCACCATACCGACGAGTTCAATAATGGTTCCGGCAGGGATTGGCCTGGTGAAATCAATTCTGTCACTGCTCACGGTCACCATTTTCTGTCTGCTAAACCTCGTGGCGGTGATGAAGGCAACCTCATCCATGAGGTGCATGGCGGTTCCCCCAAAAAGGGTATCATAATGGTTGGTGGTATTTGGGAATACAGCTTTAAAGATCCGTGTTTCCGAACCTGCAATTCTATCTTCAAGTGTCATAGAGGATACCATTTTTTTAAAATACTTTATACATTGCTCATAGGTCGTATCTGCAAAAATACATGCTTGTTTTGGTTATGGTCTTGTTGGTGAAATGGTCGGCTACAACCGCTGTCTATCATCTAGCGTTTTCTAGTTTAAGGTATGGATTACCCACTTTTGCCCAGCCGAGTCAATCAAACTATGTAAGGGATCTTATTCCCTCTGTATGGATTCTGCTACCTTTATCCTGAAGTAAATATTTACCATATGCCTTTTATCGATTACAATTCGATCCCACATCGCAAATTGATGAACGGGATTCATGGTGCTTTATTTCATTCAGATCAACTTACATTCGGCCACCTGGTCCTTGAAGAAGGAGCATTACTTCCTGAACATCATCACTTGCATGAGCAATGGACACATGTTATGGAGGGCAGTCTTGAGTTTACCCTGGACGGGGAGATGCAGATTATGACTCCGGGGATCAGTGTCTTTATACCGTCAGATGTGGCACATAGTGCAAGAGCCTTAACCTTATGCAAGTTGTTGGATGCTTTTTTGCCGGTCAGGGAAGACTTCAAATCACTTCCCCTATGGGAAGGAAATTGAAATCCATACGTAAGCATGTATAACCTAACCACACCAACGCAGCTTAGTGATCCATCTTCGTGATTTTTTTCGACATGCCCCAGCAAGAGCCACAGGGATCATCTTTGCGTTATGCGGGTTGATTTTTGGGACCTGGGCTTCCTTCATCCCTTATATCAAAGAGAAGTTTGTGCTGGATGAAGCGGAGCTGGGATTGTTATTGTTAGGTCTGCCGGTGGGGAATCTAATAGCCAATCCGCTATCTGTATTTATTATTTCCCACTGGGGTGCAGTCAGGACTTCATTAGTATCTATTGTGCTGATGGGGATCATGTTTATGTTGCCCGTCATCGCACCTTCCGTTCCGTTAGTGGCTGTTGGATTAGTCCTGGCCGGAGCTTCTTTTGCATTTACCAATGTGGCGATGAATACATGCGCCACTGACTATGAAAAAGAGAGCGGTATCAGACTGATGTCTGCGAGTCATGGTATGTGGAGCCTTGGTGCTATGACAGGAGCTTTGGTTTCAGGATTTGGTGTTATCGGATTCGATTGGATTATTGGGCAATGGGTTGAAGCCCATTTTGTTTATGTTGGGACTGTCGCCTTGGTGACGTTGATGAGTACTGTATTGATTAACTCCGATTTTCAAAAAATACATGAGGACTGGGAGAAAAACAAACATCCGGAAGGGTCAGGCATTTCCATGTTCAAGCCAAACAAATTGCTCTGGATACTGATCAGTATTAGTTTATGCACATTTCTGACGGAGGGCACCATGGCAGATTGGTCAGCTGTCTATCTGCGAGAGATTATGGCAGCCCCTGAGACAATTATAGGATGGGGTTTTGGCTTGTATGCTTTTTTTATGGCAGGGGGGAGATTCCTGGGCGATTCGCTGATCGCCCGTCATGGGCATTTGAAAGTGTTGATGTCTGGCGGGATCCTAGTTTCCATTGGACTTATCGTTATTATTTTATCACTCAACCCATGGATGGCACTGCCTGGCTTTATGTTAACAGGACTTGGAGTTTCAGTTGCTTCCCCGATTCTCTTTGCCGCCGCAGCCAGAGTGCCTGGTCTTCCGGCCGGTGCAGGACTAGCTACGATGAATACGTTTGGTATGGCCGCATTTCTGATCGGTCCTGTGCTGATTGGATTTATTGCAAAAGCGCTGGACCTCAGGATAGCTTTTATGTGCGTCGCGGTCACTTCCATCATCTGGGTGATTCAAACGTATTCTATTTTAAAAAAGAAAATAGCTACCTAAGTATTCAGGACCGGATTCAGATATAACTTATGTAAAGTAAGTAGAGACTTCCAGATCATGCAAATGACAATCGGGGCCACATTTTATACAGTGCAAAGGAAGCCGTAAGGCAACGCCAAATGAAACAATCGTATTTACGGTATCTCCATAAATCCAGTAACCAAGCCCGAACAGAAACCCATAGACCATCAGGCAACCAATGAGCATTGCACCAAGTTCCAACATCAAACCTGATCCTTCTTTTTCAGGTGCCGAGATCGCGGGCGATTTCTTGAGCCAGGTATTCCAACCAAATTTGTGTGGCCTGACTTGTATATAAAACTTCCGGAGCACTTCGTCTGATTCAGGTTTTGTTAAAAAGGTGATGGCTACCCATCCAATAGTGGTGATCAATACACCCCAGACCATTTTTTCATGCGAAGCCATCGGTCCATCATAGATGACTTCAAAATAGAAGGCAACACAAAAACTGATCACCATGCCGGAAATCTCCGACCACGCATTGATCCTATACCAAAACCAGCGTAGAATAAATATGAGCCCTGTGCCGGCCCCAATCTGAAGCAGGATATTAAATGCCTGTAGTGCACTGGTGAGTTGTGTGGCCACAAGCGAGGCAACGATCATCAGACCTAGTGTTGTCCACCTTGCAATATTGACGAGCTTTTTATCACCGGCAGTTGGATTGATAAACCGGCCATAGAAATCATTGATGATATAGGATGAACCCCAGTTGAGGTGGGTAGCGATCGTGGACATAAATGCAGCAATCAAGGCAGCAACCACCAAGCCTAATAAACCTGCCGGAAGGAAAGATATCATCGCAGGGAATGCAAGGTCATCCTTGATGATCAAAGGATCCACATGTGGAAATGCTTTGGCAATGTCCGCTGTCGTCGGAAAAATAATCATCGAACATAGTGCGATAATAATCCACGGCCAGGGACGTAAAGCATAATGGGTCACATTAAATAGCAGCGTCGCCCCCATAGCATGACGTTCGTTTTTTGCAGCAAGCATTCGTTGAGCAATATAGCCACCACCACCGGGTTCAGCACCAGGATACCAGCTACTCCACCATTGAACAGAAAGAGGAATCAGAAAAATGGGAATCCAGGAGGCTGAGTCGCTCCAATCGGGGAAAACGGACATGGCACCCTGAACCTCAGGTTTAGAAAGTAATTCTGTCAAACCACCAATTTCGGGAAGGTTGACAATGAATATAGCCGCAGCAACCATTCCGGCCATCGCCAGCGCAAATTGAAAAAAATCAGTAAAAAGCACCCCTTTAAATCCGCCAACCATCGTATACGCTACCGTAATGACGCTTGAGATCAGCAGCGTTTGCCAGGGATCTAATCCGAGAAGAACATTTCCAATCTTTATAGCAGCCAGACAGACTGTTGCCATGATCATGACATTGAAAAACAACCCCAGGTAGATAGCTCTGAATCCGCGCAAAAAAGAAGCAGGTTTTCCTCCATACCTCATCTCATAAAACTCAAGGTCTGTCAGAATGCCTGTTCTCCGCCAAAGCTTGGCATATACAAACACCGTCATCATACCGGTCAGCAGAAAAGCCCACCATACCCAGTTGCCTCCGACACCATTATTCCGGACGATATCGGTGACCAGATTTGGCGTATCTGCTGAAAAAGTGGTAGCCACCATCGATACGCCAAGCAGCCACCATGGCATATTACGACCACTCAAAAAGAACTCAGCTACACTGCTTCCGGATTTCCGGGCTACCATCACTCCTATAAGCAGCGATATAATAAAATAGGCTGCAATGATCCCCCAATCAAGTCCCTGTAAAGCCATAGTTTAATTTGTAATAGTTGTTTTCGGATGGCAAAAGATCGACATTTTTCAACAATACCTGCCTTTTTCTCCTAAATCCTACCTCAGCTTCGCTCAGCACACCGCTTTTCACTCCTCACCTCCGGTTGCCTTATATTTCTTTTTTCTCTTTTCATTTTTCTCTCCCGCCTAGCGTCGTGATCTAGGCTCCGCTTCGATTTTCTCTTTTCTCCTTTCATTTTTCATTTTTCACCCTTCACTTTTCACTCTTCACTTTCTACGTACATTTGCCCCATGTTTACGATTGACTACAAAATAAAATTCGCCATCATTGGTATTGGTATCCTGGGCGGCCTTGCCTTGATGTTCACGGCCGGATTCTGGTATGGTTTCCCGTTTCTATTGATTGGTATCGGATTTCTGGTGTCTTATATCCTTTTAGGCACAGTGCAGTCAGCTGCCGTTTTGCTTGAGAAGACGCAATTTGCTGCGGCTGAAGAAAGGCTAAAATGGACGTTCAAACCCAATTGGCTTTATGTGACCAACCGCGCTTTTTATTATATCATGAAGGGAAGTATAGCGGCCAATCTCAATCGTCCGGATGAAGCAGAAGGCTATTTCGAAAAGGCAAAAGACCTCAAACTCCCTTCTGACAATGAACGCGCACTTGTTTATCTTCAACTAGCCAATATCAAGGCAAACCAGGGGAAATGGACGCAGGCAAAGAATTATTTCCACCAGGTGAAAAAATTCAATGTTTCAGAAGGAATGCTCAAGGATCAGATCAAGCAATTCGATAAAGCGCTCAACCAGAGCGGGAATATGGTCCATATGAGGTCAGGACAGGCCATGCAGCCTGGTGGTAAGCGCCGGAGACCTAAAATGCGATAGCAGCAATATAGGATCACCGATACAGGCTGGGGATTAAAATTTTGAACCTCCGCCAGGAACAGATTTGATAAATAAACTTATCTTTGCCCTCCATTTTAATAAAAAAAGTTCTTTGGGAGATGGATGCATTGGCACCGTTCCGGATACCGGCAGCAATACTTAAGGCTGATGAAGCTTCCTACGAATGGAAGCTCGGACCTGATTTTCTCGCCATTTTTGATGAGGAACATGAAGGCATCACCGGCCAGTTTGAAGTTCATTTGAACCTTCATCGTGAAGGTGGATTGACCACCCTTGAGTTCTATGTACAAGGGGTGATTGATACGACTTGCGATCGCTGTATGGTTCCGATTAACATGCCTATTGAAGCTGATTACCAAATGGTTATCAAATATGGCGACCCGGCAGATAGCTCGGATGAAGTGGTCTTCGTCGATTCAGATTCAGCTGATTTGAACGTCGGAAATCACATTTATGATTTTATCCTGCTTTCAGTACCGATCAGCCACCGCATCCCGGATTGTGAACGTTTGGAAAATTCACCCTGTGATACGTCCATTCTGTCCTATCTCTCTCATAATCAGGTAGATGAACTACCCAAAGGAGACAAAAGTGATTCTCCCTGGGATGATTTGAAAAAAGTAATTGATTAATTAAATGTTCAGTTGAGGAGGCATCAGAAAAGATGGTTTTTTAACAGAATTTAAAGTAATACAAATTAAAAATTAGCTGAAAGCAGAAAGCGGACAGCTTTAAACTGATCAACAATGGCACATCCTAAGAGTCGTATGTCAAAACAGCGCAAACACAAGCGCCGTACACATTATAAAGCTACTGCACCGCACGTTGCAATCTGCGCAGAGACAGGCGAGCCACACGTTTGGCACAAAGCATATGAGCATAACGGACACCTTTTTTACAAGGGCCAAATGCTCGTGAAGACACCGGGGCTGGAAGACTAATCCGGTCAAATAGCATCAAACAATTGCTGAGGCTCCCCGGTCAACTTTGATCAGGGAGCCTTCGCTGTTTTAGCTAAACCCATTTTTTATACCCTTTGAATCCCGTTTTTTAGATGAAAAAAGCTATCCTTACTGCCAACGCACCTGCACCCATCGGTCCATATAGCCAGGCAATCCAGGCAGGTGATACGGTCTATATTTCCGGCCAGATCCCAATTGATCCTGCAACCGGCAACCTGATTACAGGTTCTATAGAAGAAGAAACACATCAGGTACTGAGAAATGTCGGAGCCATCCTTGGGGCTGCAGGACTGAACTTTGATCATGTTGTCAATTGCACTGTATTTATCAAGGACATGGAATCATTTGCCCGGATCAATGCCGTGTACACAACCTATTTCGGAGCGGGTATTCCACCTGCACGGGCTTTGGTTCAGGTATCTGACCTCCCGAAACATGTCAATATCGAAATTTCCGCTATAGCTCACATTTAACGCTGACACATCATGACTATTTCTTCAGGTCCCAAAAGAAAGCAGGTTCTTTCCGGTATGCAACCAACAGGCAATCTCCACCTGGGCAGATATTTCGGAGCTATTCAAAACTGGGTCAACCTGCAGGAATCCTATGATTGCATCTATAGCATCGTAGATTATCATGCTATGACCATGCCCTTTGACCCGCACAGATTACGCGAACAGGTCTGGGAACTCGTATATGACATCATGGCTGTAGGTGTGAAGCCGGAAAATATCTTCATCCAATCGATGATCCCTGAGCATACCGAACTCTCCTGGATCTTCAATTGCCTCAGCTCCTATGGCGAAGTGTCCCGGATGACGCAATTCAAGGATAAGAGTCAGCAGATCAATGAAAAGGACAAGGATTCTTTTATTTCTACTGGCCTTTTTACATATCCAGTACTGCAGGCTGCAGATATTCTCATTTACAGAGCTGATTATGTTCCGGTGGGAAAGGACCAGGACCAGCATCTTGAGCTGACCAGGAACATAGCTAACCGGTTCAATCAACTGGTAGGCAAGGAATATTTTATTTTACCTGAAACCCTTTATACAGATCTGCCAAAGGTCCTCTCCACAGCAGATCCGTCAAAGAAAATGAGCGCATCACTCGGACCGAAGCATCACATCAGTGTTTTTGCAGATGCAGACGTGATCCGCAAACAGATCAAGAGCGCCGTAACGGACTCAGGTGACACGCCTGTAGGTCAGATCAGCCCGGGGGTTCAGAATCTCCTAGACATGATCAGGGCATCAGGAGGACATCCCGAACTGGATTCATTTCGCGACCACGCCATCTCAGGCACCCTCCAATATGGTCGCCTGAAAGAAGCCGCAGCGGACGTGATCATCGCTATGACCGATACGTTTAAACATAAGCGTCAGGAAATCTCTTCCGATAAAGTAAGATACCAGGAAAGTGTTGCGGCTTCTTCCCAGGTGATCCGCAAGAGAGCCCAGGAAACGGTTCGCGAAGTAAAGGATCTCATCGGCCTCATGAACGTCCCCCTCTAAAACCTTCTCTTACACTCTTACTGTCTCACGCTCTCACTGTCTTACATTATGAAGATTATCTGCGTCGGTCGAAATTACGTAGCTCATGCTGCAGAACTGGGTAATGAAGTCCCGGATTCTCCAATGCTCTTTATGAAACCGCACACAGCATTGTTGATCGATAACCGTCCATTATATTATCCTGACTTTACCAATGATCTGCATTACGAAGCTGAACTGGTTTTAAAAATCTGTAAAAATGGGAGACATATACAACCTGAATTTGCAGATTCCTACTATCAGTTGATTGGCTTTGGTATCGATTTTACAGCAAGGGATCTGCAGCAAAAATGCAAGGAGAAAGGTCACCCCTGGGAAATAGCCAAAGCATGGGACCATAGCGCAGCCTTGAGCCCATCTTTCATCGATGTGAGCACTTTGCCGGACCGGTCTTCGGTAAAATTTGAAATGACCCTTAATGGCGATATTGTCCAGCAAGGCGACAGTGCATTGATGATTTACTCATTCAATGATATCATCTGTTACGCCTCCAAGTTTTTCAAACTCCAGGTAGGCGATTATATCTACACCGGCACCCCTTCAGGCGTCGGACCAGTCAAACGTGGAGATATCCTCATCGGAAGCATCGAAGGTCAGAAATTGCTTGAATGTGAAATCAAATAGGCGCCTCACCCCGCCTAGGGTTAGTTCATATTTGATGGTTCTTATCTCCTAGTTCCTATCTCCTAGTTCCTATCTCCTAGTTCCTATCTCCTAGTTCCTATCTCCTAGTTCCTATCTCCTAGTTCCTATCTCCTATCTCCTAGTTCCTAATTCCTAGTTCCTATCTCCTAGTTCCTAATTCCTAGTTCCTATCTCCTAGTTCCTATCTCCTCGTTCCTATCTCCTCGTTCCTATCTCCTAGTTCCTATCTCCTAGTTCCTAATTCCTAGTTCCTAATTCCTAGTTCCTAGTTCCTATCTCCTATCTCCTATCTCCTATTTCCTAGTTCCTATCTCTTATTTTCATCATATAAATTCCTATTTTTGCGCCTCCAATTGAGGGGTAGGTTACATAAAGC
>JAWXAW010000024.1:0-34202 GCA_034439675.1 Saprospiraceae bacterium
AAAGAAAGATGATTTGACGACGGATCTTTCCTTTAATAATCAAGAAGGAGGCTATGAGCGATTTGAAGCCGGAATCCAGGTGGGTGGCGGGTATTCGTTTATGGTAAAACAAAAGAAGGTGTACTTCGATATCAGGTACTGTCATGGCCTGACCAATATATCCAACAGCACGGAAATGTATAACAGGAGTGTGCTGGTCAGCCTGCATTTCTCTAAAAAGTAAGAACATCCATTCCGGCTATCCAAACGAATCTATTCAACATCCTAAACAATTTTTCAAATGAAATCAAACAGAAATAGCGCAACCGCTGCAGGAGTCTTGTACGTCCTTGCAGCGGTTGCCGCCATCATAGGGCGTATTTTATACGGGTCTATTTTAACAGATTCCGATTACATCTTGAAAGGCACCGTCCATGAAACCCAAATCCACTGGGGTGCCTTTTTTGAAATTCTCACTGCCTTTGCGGTGATCGGCACACCTATAGCGTTGTTTCCTGTCCTCAAGAAGTACAATCAAAGTATGGCCATAGCCTCAGTGAGTTTCAGGCTTCTCGAAGCTACCATGATCATTGTTGGTGTCCTGAGCCTGTTGACTATTGTGACCTTGAGTCATGAATTTACAAACGAGGTCAATCCAAATAATGTCTCTTACCTTCTCGCCGGCAAATCTTTACTGGCATTAAGCAATTGGACCTTTACATTTGGCCCCAACATTGCGCTTGGCCCAAGTACATTTATGATAGGGTTTATGTTATATAAGTCGAGATTGGTCCCTCGCTTCATCGCCGTTATGGGTATGATAGGAGGGCCGCTCATTTCGGTGTGCGGTGTGCTGGTATTGTTTGGCGTATTTCCTCAAATTTCTCTCTGGAGTGGGCTGCTTGCGATTCCGGTTTTCCTTTATGAGATGAGCCTGGCGATTCGACTATTGTCCAAAGGATTCAATGCATCGAAGGTTGATGTCGTGACCGTGTTGAGGTGATATAGTGAATAAGTAAAGGATTATTTGTCTCAGAACAAAAACTACAACTTTTCATTTTTCATTTTTCACTTTTGACTTCCTGAATCCCGGGGTTTCGGAAGTGAGAAGTTTCGCAGAAACGAACGACTGGAAAACACAGGGATCGTTTATTGGCGCAGCGACAATAAACGAGGGCAAAAGCGGCAGCCGCAGGCACAATAAACGAAAAAAAAAGGATAAATAAACGACGCCAAAATCCACAATGCTTACCTTAGATGGCGAAAAAAATGTATCAGAACGAAACATTTGTTTCGCAAGACAAACATGCAGAAACTTAAGACCTATTTCGAAACCACCGGCTTTTCAGGAGAAGATCTGGAAACCATCCTCAAAGCATTTTCGATTCAGGCCTACGAGAAAGGTGATCTCTTCGTAGAAGAAGGTAAGATCAGCAAGTACCTGGGTTTTGTGGATAGTGGCCTCTTCCAGTATTTTGTCTGGAAGGATGGAGAAGAACAGACGACCTACGTGTCTGTTGAAAATACATGGCTGTCTTCCCTCATGAGCTTTATCAGCCAAACGCCTTCGCTTGAAAATGTAAAAGCTATCACGGATGGCAGGGTATATTTCATCAGTCGCGTTGCCCTTCAGGAATTGGTTGACAAGTTGCCCGGATTTAAAAATTTTTATATCGGTCTCCTGGAGTGGGCGATCTGTGGCATCGATGCCAGCCGCCATGACCTGATCGTCCTCTCGGGTGACCAGCGTTATGAAAAGATGCTAAGAAAGGAGCCCCATCTCTTGCAACAGATTCCGCTACAATACTTAGCTTCTATGCTCGGCGTGACCCCACGCCACCTCAGTCGGATCCGCAAGAATATTTGCTGATTTGCATTAATGGACATTTGTCCAGTGGATTCCTTTCCGTCAAGCTGACCTTTGCATCGTCAATTAAAACAAACACGACATGCAAAAGAATTTGAACAGATTAACCCTTATGATTGCCCTGCTGACATTTGTTTCAGCAACCGCTTTTTCTCAAAACCGCTTCTCTAAAGGCGAATTAAGTATCAACGGTTTTCGTAACCCATCAATCGGACTGGAATACCGCTATCACAACATATCCATTCATGGCGGATATTATATCACGGCACTGGAATCTGGAGTGACCACTAAGTTTATCAAAGCAGGATTGACCGGCTGGTTTCTTCCCGTTGGAAAAAGAGAAAATCCTTCTTCATTTTATGCAGGCGCATCTTATCTGCGCGGCATCAATCTCGAATATGAAGACCAAAATGCATTTGGCCTGGAAGCAGGTTTTCGCTGGATGGTATGGAAAGGACTAAACCTGCGAATAGGCGCTATAGCACTACTGGCCAAAGATCATGATGTCGAAATCAACCCGACACTGGGCATCAGCTATTCATTTTTCATTCAATAAGTAATCACCTAAGCATGAACCACAGCAAAACAATTGGGAGTCTAATGATCCTGGGGGCAGTTGCGCTCTTTGCTCCTTACACCCTCTTGACCATCATCTTTGATTACCCTGATATTCTGAGAAAGGATACCGCTTATGTCCTGACACAGTTTCACGATGGTGGCAGCAAACTGATCTGGACATGGTTTGCTTTTGCAATCACAGGACTTCCATTGCTTCCTGCATATATCCTGCTTGGGAAAAGCCTGGAATGCAAAGTGCCGATGATGCGAGTAGCCACCACTATAGGCGTGATTGGCCTGGTCGTGCAGATGATTGGATTGCTGCGATGGACTTTTGTAGTGCCGGTGTTAGCCGACGCATTTGTAAATAGTAATGATGAAGCAATAAAAGCTGCCGCCATCATTAATTTTAAATTGATCCATCAATTCGGTGGCGTATTACTAGGCGAGCATCTTGGTCAACTGTTTACCATTGCCTGGACAGTAATGGTCAACATGATCTTTGCAAAATTGAAGTTGGTCCCAACGTGGATCAATTGGCTTGGCTATATCAGTTCGGTGATCTACCTGTCAGCACAAGCTGATTTATTTGCCACAGTCATGCCTGGTTTTCCGGTTTGGGATATGGCTGGGTTTATTGGGAGTACACTTTGGTTGGTGTGGTTGGTCGCGGTGGGGATGACGTTGATGTTTAGGAGATCTGAAGCGATTGAATGAGATATGGGTTGGTCACTTGCTCACTACGCTTGTTCGACGACTGCTTCGCGACGACCTATCCCGGCTGAGCCAGGATGACCACACGCACCGTGATGCTAGCAAGACACTGTTTCTTACTAGCATCATGGTACGTGTGGTCGTCCGTGAGGGCAAGTTGTCGACCGACAGAGTCGGACAAGTCGTCGCGAAGCACTCGTCGAACAAATCACGTTGGTCATACGGTGATTGTTCGATCTGTTATCACACTATATCAAACCGATCAAGTTCCATCACTTTAGTCCACGCGGCCACGAAGTCTTTTACAAATTTCTCTTGACCATCACCACAGCCATACACTTCAGCAATGGCGCGGAGCTCTGAGTTAGAGCCAAAGATGAGATCAACTCGTGTACCAGTCCATTTCAATTCACCTGATTTTCGATCACGACCTTCAAATACATCCTGTGCATCTGTTGTAGATTTCCAGGTTGTATTCATATCGAGTAAGTTCAGAAAGAAGTCATTTGTGAGTGCTTCTCTATTTTTAGTGAAGACCCCATGTGAAGACGTATCAAAATTTGTATGGAGGACACGCAAGCCACCCACGAGAGCAGTCAACTCAGGTGCAGTCAGCGTCAACAGTTGTGCTCTGTCTACTAACATTTCCTCTGCTGCAACAGTGTATTTGGACTTCACATAATTGCGGAAACCATCTGCAGTAGGTTCGAGAATGTTGAATGAATCGATATCAGTTTGCTCTTGTGTAGCATCCGTGCGTCCAGGTGTGAATGGTACCGTCATATTGTATCCAGCGTTTTGAGCAGCCTTTTCTATTCCTGCACTTCCACCCAATACAATCAAGTCTGCAATCGAAACCATCTTACCATCAGTCTGCGCGCTGTTGAATTCTTTTTGAATACCCTCAAGCGCTGTCAGCACTTTCGACAGTTGAGCAGGGTTGTTGACTTTCCAGTCTTTCTGAGGTGCCAGGCGAATACGTCCCCCATTTGCACCACCTCGTTTGTCAGAGCCACGGAATGTGGAAGCGGATGCCCATGCTGTAGATACCAATTCAGAAACAGTCAATCCTGAAGCAAGAATCTTACTCTTCAAAGCAGAGATATCCTGATCATCCACTAGTTTATGGGTTACTTCAGGAACAGGGTCTTGCCAAATCAATTCTTCATTTGGTACCTCTGGTCCAAGATAACGCGCGCGAGGACCCATATCACGATGTGTCAACTTAAACCATGCACGAGCAAATGCATCTGCAAACTCATCCGGATGCTCGAAGAAGCGTCTTGAAATAGGTTCGTAGATAGGATCCATTCGTAAGGAAAGGTCAGTCGTCAACATGGTCGGTGCATGTCGTAATGATGGGTCATGCGCATCTGGTACGGTACCACCTCCTGCTCCATCTCTCGGCTTCCACTGAAAAGCACCGGCCGGACTCTTGGTCAGTTCCCATTCAAATCCAAAAAGGTTTTCGAAAAAATTGTTGCTCCATTTCGTTGGTGTCGTCGTCCATGCACCTTCCAGACCACTGGTAATTGTATTGACGCCATGACCGGTGTTGAAAGTATTTTTCCAGCCAAGACCTTGCTCTTCAATACCAGAAGCGGCAGGTTCGTGACTTATGTATTTGCCAGGATCGGCTGCACCATGCGTCTTGCCGAAAGAGTGACCACCCGCAATCAGCGCCACGGTCTCTTGATCATTCATAGCCATACGGCCAAAGGTCTCGCGGATGTCACGGGCTGCTGCGATCGGATCAGGTACGCCGTTAGGACCTTCCGGATTGACATAGATCAGGCCCATCTGAACAGCAGCGAGAGGATTCTCCAGTTCGCGGTCACCAGCGTACCTGTTGTCGTCAAGCCACTTTCCTTCAGATCCCCAGTAGATGTCTTCTGCGGGCTCCCACACATCCGCACGTCCGCCTGCGAAACCGAAGGTCTTGAAGCCCATTGATTCGAGGGCACAGTTACCTGTCAGGATCATCAGATCCGCCCAGGATATTTTCTTGCCGTATTTCTGTTTGACTGGCCAGAGGAGCAGGCGTGCCTTGTCGAGGTTAGCATTATCAGGCCAGCTGTTGAGCGGCGCAAATCGCTGTGTGCCGAAACCCGCACCACCACGACCGTCGGCTATACGGTAAGTACCTGCACTATGCCATGCCATCCGGATGAAAAACGGTCCATAGTGGCCAAAGTCAGCCGGCCACCAGTCTTGGGAGGTGGTCATCAGATCGAACAGATCTTTTTTCACGGCCTTCAGATCAAGGGATTTAAACTCTTCTGCGTAGTTGAAGGTCTCACCCATTGGATTTGACAGGGAGGAATTTTGGCGCAGGATGTTAAGTTTTAGCAGATTGGGCCACCAGTCACGGTTTCTCGAGCCGGAGCCGGCCACCTGCTTGAGTGCTCCACCACTAAAGGGGCACTTGCTTACACTATCATTCACGTCCAAAGCCGGTGTGTTTGAGGGTGAGTTGTTTTCCATTTATTATTGATTGTTAGTTTGTTAGTATTGATAAAAGATAATATGCTCTTTGTGCAGATTCGTTCAAAATCGGTGGACCGACAATTTACAGCATTATTAGGTAGAATAATGGGCTTTGATACCAATTTACTTGCCTCTCAGCCGACACACTTATCGCTGACTGTGAAACCCTGAAAACGAAGTAATGTTTGATAAATATTAGATCTTTTTGGAGAAGTTGGTAAGGTGACTTGTATAGTGAGAGGTTTATGAGTTTATAGGTTTATAGGTTGATGTGCTTATAGGCTTAAGGGCTTATAAGGTTATGGGCGGTTGCTGAGCTGCGCCGTACTGAGCGAAGCCGAAGTATCGCACATGGATGAGATGGGCGGGTCGAAGCATGATGGGTTGATGAGTTGATTGTGGGAATATATCCAACATCCCGGGGTTTCGGAAGCGTGAAGTTTCGCAGAAACAAACGACTGAAGAACACAGGGATCGTTTATTGGCGTAGCAAAAATAAACGAGGGCAAAATTTCAGTTACAGCCGAAATAAACGAGGGCAAAACATTTTAGCATGTTTCTGACAGCAAGGAGCTATCCATTCGCATCCTTCATCTCAATCGACTTCCATTACAACGGACTCCCCTTTTCCTTCTCCACCATGTGTCCACTCCCATTTTTCATGGAGACATACCCGACCGTCAGGTAGCAGTTCAGGGATGCTGTTACAATACCCGCTTTTGAGACACCCATCAATATCGATATGATGATAGACGAAGTAAAGACTGTTGTCTGGATGAACCAGACCGAGCATGTATCCTTCCTTGATAGTACCTCCTTGGTACGTTGCGCTAAGGACATGTAGGTTTTGGGAATAATGAAATGTTGTTTCTACACTGACCTGTCCGTTAGGGGTGTTTGTTACACCGGTAAATTTCCGATTATGGTAATTGATTTTCATTGATACCTTTTTAACTCGAATCGATCTAATATCTGTTTATGAAGATATTAGATTTTCAGTTTAAGGAGCGCCAATGCGCAAAGCATCGCTTAAAATTAGATTTTCCACTGTCCTTCTGCCCCTAAATCCCCCCGCAGCGCCTCCGTGGCGGGATCTGCGGTGCACTGCGACCTGAATGGGGACTTCAATTAGTCTCCCCTATGCCTTCCGCCTTTTCCTCCTACTTTTGCTTTTGAAATGCCAAAAGGATGAGAAGGAATCAAATACTCGTGAGAAACATCAAACACCTGACCGATGCCCGCTACTTTGCGGCCATGGGCGTAGACTGGATGAGTATGGAGCTCAATGGCGATCCGGCTTCCTTTATGCGCTGGCTTACGTTTAAAAATTGGGTGGAAGGTGTACAACTGGCAGCCGAGATCCTTATACTTGATGAAATGTTGTTGGCCAAAACGATCATCGATGCCAAACCTGATGGTATCATACTCGATCAGGTGATGGACTTGGAGGGGATATCCACGATGCAGTTGTTTTTTGATGTCCGGGATGCTAATCGCGAAGCCTGTCCTGCCGGGAGTTTTAAGATTATTCATTTTGATGAGATCGATGCAGATCGGATTCTGGATCTGGATCCAAATAAAACTTTTCTCCAGTGCGAATGGACGTTAGATCTGCTTGACCATTTATTGATGGCCGGATATCATGGTGGCTTTTGTTTTTCAGGTGGAGAGGAAGATGCGACAGGGATGAGAGACTATGAGCAGATGGATGAGCTCATAGATCGGGTTAGGAGGTTAGAGGCTTAAGAGGTTTAATTGAGCCTTGCCGCTGTATGGAGCAATGCCGTGAAGTCGAATTGTTTTCTCCGTCAGCATTAGTCGGTACAATAAAATCACTTACTTTACTCTATGCTGCCTGTAATCCTTCTGGCCTTTGCCAATGACAAACAAAATTCCGGAGCGGGATACCTCAGGGGACTGACCCAGGAACGCAATGCTATCCGCGATGCACTGATGAAAGCCGAAGAGAACGGCCTCTGCCAGGTTCTGGTGGAACCCGATGCTACCATCGATCGTATTTTTGATATTTTTCAAAACAGTACGTACCGCGACCGCATTGCCATCTTCCATTATGGAGGACATGCAGAGAGTTATGCGCTGCTGCTTGAATCTGCCTCCGGTGGAAAAGCCACAGCACACAGCGAAGGACTTGTAGCTTTTCTGGCCAAACAGAAAAGCCTCAAGTTGATATTTCTCAATGGATGTTCATCACAAAAACAAGCTGAAGATCTCATCACTGCTGGATTGCCCGCAGTGATCGGTACATCACAGTCGATCAGCGACACCGTTGCTACAGGTTTGTCTACACGTTTTTATAAAGGCCTTGCTGCCGGTATGACGATCGAAAGAGCGTGGACCGATGCTATAGATCAGACCAGAACCGAAATTAAAACCACAGATACATCTGCACTTTATAGCGGAAGTATACTTGGCGCGCCTGGTAAACAAAATTTCCCCTGGGAACTCTATACAGGAGAAGGTGGATCCATTTCCAAAGCATGGAACCTGCCTGAAGCAGCTAACCAACCATTGTTTGGCCTTGAACTTCCAAAATCGTACTACAGAAAATTGCCGCTGTCTCCTTATCCGGGACTAAGAAGCTTCAGACGCGAAGAAGCAGCAGTCTTTTTTGGACGCGGAGCGGATATCCGCAAACTGTATACTCAACTTGGACATGAACAGCCACTCATTCTATTCTCTGGAAAAAAGGGAGTTGGAAAATCATCAATCCTGGCTGCAGGCATCATGCCCCGATTGGAGGAGACATATGTAGTTGCATGCTGCTTGATTGACCAAAAAAGTATTGTCGAAAGTCTTTCCGATGCACTTGATCAGACCAGTGCAGATAATGGATTGGAGAAACCCATGCCTGGTGATAAGCACCACCTCGAAGCAAAAATTGTAGAGCTTCAAAAATCCATCGCTACTATTACAGGGGTAGCAAAAGAAATACTCGAGCATGAACTCAACCGGTTGACACAACTCGTCGGAATGAAACAGCTCACGTATCATGAGCAATGGATATCCATCGAAGCAAAGACGGGCAAACCATTCGTAATGATACTCGATGAACTGCCACATGATCCGGAGGAGTGGAAGGCATTGTTGGAAATCATCGTGAGCATCTTTGAGCACAAACCTGCCCCGCGGGGAAAGCTTGTGCTGAGTATGGATACACAGAGCCAAGGCTCGTTACGCAGCATGCTGCAGACAGCTGGGTTGCCTTATGCAGAATTATTTCTCCAGCCCCTTACATGGGATGGTCTACAGGAAGCAATTTCAGGCATCACACTTTCACCTGTCACTAGCGATTATTATCGCTTGCAAATCGAATGTACTAATGCCAATAATCTTCCGGTCACGCTTACAGGAGATTTATCAGATGGTGATACTGCGTTGGTGGCTCCTTATCTCCAAGTCATCTTATCCTCCTTGTGGAATACGGCGACTACAGAGAATGCACAGAGCCCATTATTCACCTTGCGGGAATATCAGCAAGGAATTCTCTCCGGTGAAATCATGGACCGGTTTTTTACGCAACAGATGGCTTTGTTGAAAGAATGGAATGAAACGCCTGTGCTATCAGGCCTTGCCCTTGACTTGTTGTACCTGCATACCTCTGCGCATGGTAAATCAACGATCCTCGAAGCTGCAAAGCGAATACAAACGTATAGCGACAAGCCAGAGATCGTCCCTGCCTTGGTGAAAAAATGTGAAGCGCTTTTTCTATTGACCAGTGCGCCTTCGGACGCAACCAGCCTGGGGCACAATTTACTGGCGCAGGTGGTGATCAGGCACTACAGTATTTCATTGAGCCCGGGACAACAAGCTGCACGTATACTCAATGCAAGGACCGGAGAAACGTCCGAAACCGAAATAGCTACATGGCTCAATGAAGCGGACCTCGAAGCTGTCGAAAAGGGTATGCAGGGTATGCGCAGCCTAAGCATGGAAGAGAAAGGGCTTGTGGAGTTCAGTCGCGTTAAAAAAGTTCAGGCACAACGGGACCGAAAACGTAATCGCATGATTCGAGGTGCGCTGGTCAGTGTGGTAGCCATTTTTGCCGCACTGGCAGGATGGCAGTGGTATGTAGCCAATCAGCGTTACCTGTATGCGCGGGCGGGCGAACTCGCTTTTAAAGCAATGGAAATAACAAAGGAAGACAATACCATAGCACTGAATGTTGCCCAAGAGGCTTATGCATCCCTTGGCGAAAATTCACCCCCGTTGGTCATGCAGACGCTGAGCGATATTTTTCATGGACAAGATGAAAGGGCTTTATACATATCCAATTTCCCCCATCGGGAACGGGTATTCAGTGCAGTGTTCTCTCCGGATGGAAAATATGTACTCACTGCATCGGAAGATGGATATGCCAAGCTCTGGGATATTAAAGGCAAAGAACTATTGTCAATACCTCATGAAATCGAAGTGACCAGCGCAGCATTTTCCCCAAATGGAAATCAGATCCTCACCATCACCCGCACGCATGTATACCTGTGGGAAATGGATGGAAAACTCACGGACAAAGATAGCATCCCTGAAACAGTAACAAGTCTTGGTTCCTTTTCTACGGATGGAATGAAGATCATTCCTTTCCCTGTGACGGATCAAAGCACACCTTATTTTTCTCAAATTCAAAATCTCAAACATGATAACAACATCGTCATTACTTCGCCGGCTCAAAATCGAATGTTGGTCATAGCGAATGGTGCTTGTGCTTTGTTTGATGAAAAAGGCAGCTTGCTAAAAGACACACTCACCTCAGCCGTACACTATGCTTCATTTTCTACGGATGGAAAACAATGGCTGACGATTACACCTGATACGCTTTCAAGTACGATCAGCGTATGGAATGCAGCGGGAGATTCATTGTACAGCTTCAGGTGCAAAGGGACAGAGGTCAGGGCTGTTTTTTCGCCTGACAACAAAGCTATCCTGACCGCATCCAATGATTACACAGCAAAGCTGTGGGATTTTGCGGATCCGTTTTTACACCGCTTCCCAAAGCAGACACAAGCCATCAACACGATTGATTATTTTGCTGAAGGAAACACCTACCTGACAGCAGCTTATGATTCGACGGCAAAAATATGGGATAGCTCCGGCAGACTAATCGACAGTCTCAACCATGGTGATGTGGTGACATCGGCATGGTATGCGCCTGATGGTAAGCGCATCCTGACCGCATCAAGAGATAGTACGTCAAGGATATGGAATCCAAAAGAATCCAGCGTGATTACCTTGCGCCACGGGAATGAAGTGACAAGTGCAGTTTTCTCACATGATGGAAAAACCGTATTGACGGCTTCGCTTGATAGTCTTGCGCGCCTGTGGGACACGAATGGTAACCTGTTACATTCCTATCGAGTCCGTGGTGATGTATTGTGGGCTGGTTTTTCGCCTGATGATTCGCGCATCGTGACTGTGTCATCCGACAATACGGCTACGCTATGGGATAGCAAAGGAGATTCCTTACAGGTGTTTAGGCATCCCGCTAGAGTCTATTCAGCAGCTTTTTCACACAACGGGGCTACGTTGTTGACCAGTTGCGCTGACAGTATCGTCCGACGGTTTTCTTCAGCAGGTGAGTTACTCGGCACACTTACCCATTTTGAAAAATCCAAAATAGCATTCTATTCACCAGATGGGAGGTACATCATCACTGGTGGAGGAAAAATGGTAAAGATCTGGGACGAAGAGGGCATCCTACAGGATAGTCTTGCGCACACTGAAAATGTTTCTGCTATTTCAGTAAGCCCTGATGGGCGCGAGATCCTGACCACCTCCATTGATCATAATGCCTATCTGTGGCATTGCAAAGGGGACCTTCTCGCTGAGTACACGAAGCATACAGCCAAAATTAATTTTGGCTGTTTCATCCAGCAAGGTACGCATGTACTCACCGCATCGGATGATGGTTTTGTCATGCGCTGGCGCACACCTCGTGCGATCTTCGAAGGAATGAATACGTCACCTATTTATCAGTTGACGAGGAACTAGTAAATCGCGAAATCTGAAAGCAACGCACATATCTCCATCAAGTATAGATACATCCGCTCTTCAGGATATTGATCTATCTCACTCCAGTCAGCAATGCTGACCGTCACCGCAAGGAAATCTCCGTCATTGATGATCAGGTCTGCAAAAAATTCGCTCTGCACATCACCGTTGGCATCTTCATATACGTTTTCAATGTACTCGCTGTAGTAAGGGTTGTCAGGATCATCTCTGAAGTCATCAATATCGTCACCCTCCGGCATGAGTATCTGGCCATTTTCGGCCATGAAAGATTTGAAGGCATCCATAGCGCCCAGGCCCTCGTCCATCGAATCATTTGGGGAGATGTAAACGGACATCATAATCAATCCGCCCGGGCTGGTGGTCGTGATGTAGGTCCAGGCATTATCGGAGGCTGCCGACAGAGTGCATTGTGAGGGAACCATCACCGTGACACCCGTCAGTTCTTCAACGTAAATATCAATGGTGGATTCAAACATATCCACTAATGAAATCTCTTCCTCATTTTCCAGCACACCTTCCATCTTTGCCTGTTCATCAGGAAACAATGTCTCATACACTTCAGAGAAGGTCATCAGGTAATCATGATAGAGTGCCATCCGACTGCCGTCAGTGGTGGAAAAATTGACCGGAGCTTCAAACTGTGCGGCCTGATCTACTTCCTCAGGGCTCAGTAAAGGATTGTCTGAACGGGTGCCGCTGTACATATAATTGTTACCAGTAGTGCCGCCACAGGGTTGCATCGAAGTGGGGGCCGGAGTTCCCTGGTTAAAAAGCTTAGTAAAATCAGCAGCAGGGATAGCCCAGACGCAGGCTTTGCCATCGATCAGTTTGGCGCCGCCATCCACGAGACCGAGGATCTTATCCCCATAGGTGAGTGGAGACCCCGAATGCGCTTTGCGGATATTGGGTTCTTTAAAATTGATCACCTCCGTCGACATGTCCGGGTAATATTGGCCGGCATCATTACAAAGGGATTTGGAAAGACCTGCAGGATTGTCGGCTACACGAGGGCTGATCCTGGACAGGCTGGTTCGCTCTTCGAGAATGGTGGTTTTGGCGCTGACAGATGTTGTATTGAGGGGGATTTCCCAGAAGTTGATATTGGTATCCCATGGCGGTTCACCTGAATACAAGGCGAGAGGAGGTACGCCTAAAGGTGTTTGAAGTTTGAGCAACGCCAGGTCCGAGGGTTTGTAGATTTTTTCGATGACAGCGTTAGCAGTTTTCCCCTGCCACCTGACCAGGATCGTTTTCTTTCCGGCGACGACGTGGAGTGCAGTGACGATGCGGTCAGGCAGGTTTTGCGGTCCGCCATAGGCTACACCATAGCCGGAGGTTTTATCGGCATGCACTTGCACGACAGCGTTTTTCTGGGCGAAAGTCAGGCGCGGGGTGATGACCATGATACCCAATAGCAAAGTGATTGTGAAGGACATCATCGAAGATTTGTACTGCATTGGAGACGTGGTTAGAATGTAAAAGTAGCGCATCGATTCAATTGAGGCCAAAGAGAAGTTGCGTGCAGTGCCAATTTGGTCATTATCATTCAAACCAGCAATAAAAGGAGGACGCAATTATTTCTATAAATCATAATTTTTTGTCAATTTAGCTTCAAAGCATTTGAAGCTTTATAACCCAAAACGACACCCAAAGAAATCTGCAATTTTCTTTTTAAGTATGCTAGGGGTAGTGCTAATTATTTTTGGATCCGGCATACCGTTCGTTTCGACTACTTCGACTCCACCCAGCACAAGCATCCTTCACGCCTCACATTCATGATTGAAGGATCTTCGCTGCGCTTCCACACGCCTCTCACTACCTTCCCGCCGCATCATTTCATAATGCCGGGATCTCCGCTGCGCTGCGACACGTCTCTCGTTTCACCTCTCACGTCCCATGAAGGAAATGATCTTGTTTTATCGGGGCATCCTCTTCCACAACTCACGAAAGTCTTGTATTTTGCCATCCGAACGAATTCAATATTATAAATCCTACATATGCCCAGGCTATACTCAATTTTATTGCTCCTGTTCTGTCTCCCCAGTATAGCCATAGCACAAACCGTCGAAGATGATTTTGAAGGCAACGGAACCATCTCCACCTGGTATGGGGACAATTGCAATCTCAATACAAGCCTACCCAATCCATACCAACAGGGCATCAATAGTTCCGCTACTGTATTGGAGTACGGTGATGTCGGCGGTCAGTATGCCAATGTGGGATTTGATGTCAGCAATAACTTTGATTTATCCATCAACCATACATTTTCAATAAAAATCTATGTGCCTTCGGGTGGACTGACTGGCAATCAGAATAATCAGGTTTCACTGAAACTACAGGATGGAACATTAAATCAGCCATGGAGCACCCAGAGCGAAATCATAAAGCCCATTTCCTTAAATCAATGGCAAACCGTAACCTTCGATTTTGAAGATGATAACTACATCAACTTAGATAACAATTCACCTTCGCCAACACAACGGACAGATTTTAACAGAGTCCTGATTCAGGTCAATGGAGAAAACAATTCTGATTATGTGCTGGCATTGCTGGATGATATTTATTATGATGGCACTATGCCTGTGGATCCTGTTTATGATCATTTAGTCTGGTCCGACGACTTCGATACCAATGGAGCGATTGATAACACGAAATGGTTTCACCAGGCGCAATTGCCCACGCCGGGAAGCTGGTATAATGGAGAAGTTCAACACTATACCAACCGTACCGCCAATGCTATTGTAGAAAATGGTTTTTTAAAAATTATTGCAAAAAAGGAATCCTTCACGGATCAGGGATACACCAAGCAATACACGTCTGCCAGATTGAACTCAAAGTTTGCATTTACGTACGGCAGAGTTGAAGTCAGGGCGAAACTTCCTTCCGGTGTTGGCACCTGGCCTGCCATATGGATGCTTGGCAAGAATATAAATGAGAATGGTGGTTATTGGGATACGCAGGGATACGGAACTACCGGATGGCCTGCCTGCGGTGAAATAGATATCATGGAACATTGGGGGACCAATCAAAACTATGTCCAGAGTGCAATGCATACCCCCTCAAGTTATGGAGGCACGGTTAATTTGGGCGGACAGACCGTTCCAACAGCATCCACGGATTTTCATGTATATGCTATGGAATGGACTCCACAGAAGATGGTCTTTAGCGTTGACGGCGTGATCCATTATACCTATAATCCCCCGGTGAAGGATAACAGTACATGGCCTTTCGATGCAGACCAGTACCTCTTGCTCAATGTTGCCATCCAATCCGTGATTGACCCCAATTTTACCCAAAGTGCAATGGAGATAGATTATGTCCGGGTTTATCAGGAGACCCCTGTATCCACAGCGAAAGTTGACCATTCCTTAAATCAAAATTATTATCCCAATCCTGTAGTTAGTGAATTGAACATCACTATAGAGCATGCAGATGCACAAAATGTTGCATTGAAAATCTATAACATGAATGGCAAGCTCATCAAAACGTATAATAAGACAGTAAACAATAACAATATATCACTGGATAACTTACATAACTTATCAGGTGGAATGTATATGGTTTTATATGTTTTGGACAATAAGCATTATAGCTTCAAATTCCTGAAAGTATAATTCAATAACGTACGTTTCGACTCCACAATGCCGCTCTTTTCCAGTCGAAACGAAATCCTGTCTGGTCTGTCTATCGCAATAACGCTCAAACAAATTGTAGTGGAGAATGCGTTTCCAGGCTATAGTCTGACGTCTAAAGTCTGAGCGTTAAATCTTCCACCACATCAACCCACTCCGCTGCTTATATGCAGCAAACTTCGGATATCGTGACAATGATTTGTCCTTCTTGATCATCCCGGGAATAAAGACAAAACTGAAAAACAGCACGATCCCGATATAGCCCATCCAACTCATGGATAACATCGCAAATCCAACATAGATCATTAATTCGCCGAGGTAGTTGGTGTTGCGGCATCGGGCAAAGAATCCTTCTGTGATGAGTCCGGGTTTATATTTAAGGGTGAAATATTTTTGTGCATCACTGCCAAAATGCAGTACCGTTCCAATCATATTCAACGCTATCGCTCCGGCGATGAGCATCTCTCCCGGCATCCGATGTTGGCTGATCAGGATAAAGGGCGATATCCAGTACAACCCCAACGCGAAGAATACGAGTATGCCATAAGGCACAGAGACCTGCTCTTCCCACCTTTTGTCCGGATAGAGCCGGTCTTTAAAGATCCATAGGAGACCATAACTCCCATGCAAGGCCAGATAGACCCATGCTCCGATGCTGAAATTGTCAAACATATACATCAGCCCCAGCACGAAGCAGGCGGTGAAGCCTTTGTGGATATTTATGGGATACTTTATTTTCATGAGATTTGATATTATCTGGTGTTTCATGCAAAGGGTAGCAAATTACGGATTTAGTGATTTAGTGATACAGAGGTCTTTTTGCCCCATCAGGCAAAACCTATTCGACTCCGGATGGTACGATCCTTTATCTGACAGAGACTCTTTCCAACCAGCTTGTGGATTCAACGCAGGTCATAAAGAACTAATTTCAACTGAAAGGTAAGATGGTTGGTTCGCCAACTAATTATTACCTCCACACCCAAGACCATGAAGATGATGCATCACTTTGGATAGAGCCTGGCCATATGACATTTGATGCCTCCTCTGCTACGGATTTCAAACACGCCATCATCACGGGATCTCAAACCCATGCTGAAGCGAAGACTTTTCTGGAAGCCATCGCGGCTATTGAATCCGACGATGATATGGATGAAACCGAACGCCTGGCGATGGATTTTATCAAGGCGTATCCGGCTGGAAAGAGAAAAAGGACTGGAAAAGGTAGCTGACTATTTGTTTTTTACAGCACTGATTGGGATTCTGATCATTATAACATTTATCCCCATCAACTTTATTGACTAACCCCCTGATTAAAGATTTCTAGTCATGCGGCGTGCCATAAAAACAATATTCAATATATTTATATCACCATACATCTGCCATCAATGCGGGATAAATAGTATAGCATGAAACAATTCTTCCAACTCGCAGTTTTTATCTTCACCCTATATACTGCATATGCCCAACCAACAGCCACAGTAAATGGCACGATCACGCATCCGAAAGGAGACTACGTTTATATAAAATATTATAGCGATTACCTGACCTATGATGAGATCGTCGCTGATTCCGCGAAACTAGATAAAAAGGGAAACTTCCACATGCACTTCACCTGGGATAAACCTTATCCTGCAACCTTCTATCATGGAGATGAACTAACCAGTATGTACGTTTCGCCCGGTGATGATCTCCGTCTTACCCTGGACACTAAGGAGTTTGACGAAACAGTGAAGTATGAAGGGAAGGGTGCAGTGATCAATACCTACCTGGCGCAGAAAACATTGTTGTTTCCTTACATCAATCCAGTCATTTATAAGGAGCATGAGGAAGAATTTACGCATCATGTGGATTCAGTGCATCAGGCGGAACTCGCATATTTTAATCAGTATTTCACCGACGTAAAGGATGAAGCGCTTTATATCAAGGCATTTAGCAATTATGAAAGCGCAGAGTTGATCTATGGGTGGGTCAATATGAAAACATCATATCCAGGCATGCATGCTTATTTCCATCAACTCAAGGAACGCCCAAAGGTATCTCAGGAGTTTAGTACATTTTTGAAAGACATCCAGGTGATGGATGAAGTTGCGCTCGTGTCCGATTCATACCAGGAATTTATTACAGACTATGTCAATGATAAAGTGCTCCAACTCCTGCAGGCAGATACATCACAGGATTTTATCTCCTTGAAGGAAATGTACATTGAAGAAAACCTCTCAGGGGACATCAAAGACTTTATCTATGCACAATGGATTTATACATTATTAACGGAACAAGATAATCTGACCGAGGGCAAACGATTGTTTGATAAACTTATTTCGCCTTCACCCAACAATCCTTACCCAGCAATGCTTAATCAAACCATTGTGATTGTTTCAAAACTATCTCCTGGCAATCCGGCACCTGATTTTACTTGTTTGGATCAGTATGGCCAGGAAGTTTCATTGAGTGACTTTAAAGGGAAAGTAGTGTACATGGACATCTGGGCAACCTGGTGTGGTCCTTGCAGGTCAGAGATCCCTTCGGCTCAAAAACTAATGGATGATTTTGAAGGTGAAGATGTGGTGTTCCTCTGTGTATCCGTAGATGATGATATCGATGCCTGGAAAAAATTGATCAAGGATAAAAAGATGAAAGGTATTCATGTGAATTCAAGCGGTAATTTTAATTCCATTGTAGCAAAACTCTTCAACTCAAAAGGGATACCTCATTATGTGCTGATCGACCAGGATGGAAACATCGTCGACTTCAATGCCAAACGTCCAAGTGGAGGGATAATCGATGACCTTGATGCCTTATTAAAATAGCATTTTCTTTCAACGGTTTTACTTGCTGATTCAGGTCTTCATATTTGAAACTTAAATATGCTCGTCTCCAGACTTGCGGAAGAATGGCCCCTCTCCCTGAAAAAAGGTTCCCTAAAACTTTGCGCAATCCACCCTCGCGGAATTTTTATACATTTATCCATGCGAATTTTTACCACATTTCTTGTTTCTCTTTGCTTTCCACTCCTGTCTATCGGACAGCAGACGATCAATGGCTCGATTACCCATGCGGGCATCCAGCGCGATTACATCCTCTATGTACCGGAAATGTACACTCCGGAATCGTCAGTCCCGCTGATCCTCAATTTTCATGGGTATACTTCCAATGCCTTTGAGCAATTGAACTATGGGGATTTTCGCCCTATAGCCGATACGGCTGGTTTTATTGTAGTTCACCCAATGGGTACAGTCGATCTCCTCGGCAATACGCATTGGAATGTAGGCTGGGGTACCAGCATGGTTGATGATCTCGGATTTACTGCAACGCTCATAGATTCCCTTTCGGCAGCGTATTCGATTGACCAGGACAGAATCTATAGCACCGGCATGTCCAACGGTGGATTTATGAGTTATCACCTGGCGTGTGAAATGAGTGAGCGTATCGCTGCCATCGCTTCTGTCACGGGCACCATGAATGTAAATCAACCTGCTACCTGCAGCCCCGGACATCCGATGCCAGTAATGGAAATTCATGGGACAGCAGATGAGACCGTGCCCTACAATGGTAATTTCCTTTTTGGCACTACACCTGCCGCAATAGCTTATTGGGTTAATTACAATGATTGCGAATCAACACCCGCCATCACTTCCATACCTGATACAGATATCGGAGATGGCTGTACTGCCGAACACCAGGTATATGCCGGAGGCAACAACGGATCTACTGTTGAACATTATAAAATCATCAACGGGGAACATACCTGGCCAGGCTCTGCATTCGGAGGAGTTGGCACCAACCAGGACATCGATGCCTGTAAAGAGATCTGGCGGTTTTTTTCCAGCTATGATATTCATGGATTGATCAATACAACCTCTGTTGCAAAAGACATTGACCCAAGCGGTATAAATGTCTATCCAAATCCAGCCAGCGATGTGATGACCATTGAATGGCCCGGAGAATTGCCAATTGACTATACATTAGTTGCATTAACAGGTCAGCCAATACAGAGAGGAACCTTTTCACACAGACAAAATGAACTAGACCTTGCGACTATCGTGCCTGGCATTTATATGCTGAAGATAGAAAATCAAGTAATCAAAATCGTAAAGGCCGAATAGGCAAAATCACTATTCCATACAGGAGTAACGTATTCAGTAAGCTACACTATGAATCATAAAGCCATATCCATCCGTCCATTTATGGGCGTTAAAAATTTTGAGATCTCCAGGCGATTTTACAACGACCTTGGATTTGAAGAAGTCGTTATCGAACACAATTTCTCATACTTCAAAACAGAAGGAATTGGTTTTTATCTACAGGATGCGTATGTCAAAGACTGGGTTGACAACACCATGGTTTTTCTGGAAGTGGATGATGTGTCCCGCTATTATAACGAACTCTTGGCTTTAGACCTGCCTGGTAAATATGACGGCGTTAGACTTATACCTGTCCGAAATCATCCATGGGGTAGCGAATGTTTTCTCCATGATCCATCCGGGATTCTCTGGCATTTTGGTGAATTCAAAAAATGAGGCCCTAAGCAGCTGGAGTAGTCTACAGCGAATACCAGTGAAAAATATTTACAAAAATCTGTGATTTTTTGAGGCATGTTGCGAATAATAGGTAAATGAATTTTTAATCCTCATTTACCAGATCTGATGAGAATCATGATTTTGCATTTTATACTTGCTGCCGCATACTCGCTTATACCTATGGCCTTCTCAAACTCCTTATGGATGTGGAATTTGACTACGGGTCATAATTCGTCTTTGGCTGCAAATACTCCCGGCTATAGTAACCCTGGGAAAACAAATTTGATATAGCCTATGAACCAGGAAGAACAGTTTCTTTCGGTATTGGAGGATAACAAAGGCATCCTATATAAACTTGCAAATGCGTATTGCAGAGATATCGAAGACAGGAAAGACCTTGTTCAGGAGATGGTATTTCAATTGTGGAAATCGTTTGACAACTACCACCAGACATATAAAGTATCCACCTGGATGTATCGGGTAGCTCTCAACGTCGCTATCTCCTTTTACAGAAAGGATCACAAACGAAAGGGACAAACCGATTCGATCACCGATAGCATTCTGAACCTGACAGAATCAGGTGTATCAACTGATGAAGAGCAACGGCTACTGTTATTACAACAATTTATTTCCGAACTCAAAGAATTGGACAAAGCGGTGATGCTGCTCTACCTTGAAGAGAAAAGTCACAGAGTGATCGCAGAGATTGTCGGCCTTTCAGAGAGTAATGTAGGCACCAAAATCAACAGGATTAAAACCACTTTAACACAAAAGTTTTCAACCATAAAAAATCAATACTAATGGATCAGACAGATATCCTCAACATTTGGAAAGCATACGATAAGAAGTTGGAAGAAACACTCAGCCTTAATCGTCAATTAACGGTAGAAGTGACGAGACTTAAAACAAAATCACTGCTCAAATCTATGACCCCAATCAAAGGTTTTACGTTGTTGGTTGGCATGGGCTGGGTGACGGCAGGTACAATCATCATCAGCAATCTTTTTCGCTATGCCTACGATAGTGTAAGTCCCTTTTTTTTAATTTCTGCAACGATCCAGATCGGTCTGACGGCAATCGCGCTCGGAATTTACCTCTATCAGCTTGTCCTAATTCACCACGTAGACATTAGCAACACGCTCTTAAAGACCCAGAAAAGATTGGCAAATCTAAAGTCTTCCACGCTCTGGTCAGCACGTATCCTTTTTCTGCAACTTCCCGTATGGACTACCTTCTATCTGTCACAAGATATGTTTCAAAGTGGCAACCTTGCCTACATTATTATTAACTGTGCAGTGACGCTTGTGGCATTGGCCATTTCCCTTTGGCTGTTTGTCCATATCAGATATGCAAACAGGGAAAAGAAATGGTTTAAATATATTTTTGAGGGGCGGGAATGGTCTCCTGTGATCAGAGCAATGGAACTCAATGATGAAATCAAGTCTTTTGAGAGAGAATAGTTAACTGACCTCTTTTTTACCACATGTACAACCGAAGAAGACAACTGACCCTTTTTGTGGATAAAAAAAATCGGCTACCATTGAAAATATCTGCCAGAAGTTTAATCCACACCAACATCAATTGATCAGGGCACACGTTACCCTTTGTCGTGAAGATGAAATTGACTCCATGATACCTGTTTTGCGCAATCTGACCAACCTGGTGATGCCAAGTATAAAAATCTTTTTTGGTCACCCCATTAGATTTTCGGATGGGCAAGGCGTGTATCTAACAGCACAAGACGATTTGCATGCTTCTAAAGCACTTCGAAATCTAGTATTGCAAGATATCATTGCGCATCCAAGAAACCATGAACCTCATATCACGCTGATCCATCCAACTAAATAGTATATGAAATGTAGAATCTATCTGTCTTATATTTGTTTATTGCTGACCAACGTGCTCTCTGCACAAACCTATATTGTCAATGTCACCGTAGCAGATGTCGAACACCAGCAGTGGATGCCCAATCAGACGGTGACGATCACCAAAGATCTCATTACGGAGGTATTACCCGCAGCGCAAGCGAACGTCCCTAAAGGTGCAACGATTGCGCTGACCTTTAAACATCATAAACTTCTGCTGACTATCCCGATGATATCCACTGCAAAAAATTTGGAAGCCAGAATGGCTGTTTCCCTCGACGTATATTTTTCAAGAAGATAGAGTAGTAATGTCCAATATGAATTAGCACCCCCACTCGAATAGATCCCGTTTTCCTCCGAAAGAATACTGCCATCCACGAGATCCACTTCAGGAAACATCTCTCAGAAGATATCCGCAGTAAGCCAGTGTGATGAACATTTCTTTCCATTGATGAGGCCAGTTGACGCCAGTAGAAATGACCCAATGCATAGCGAGGCCACTTCTGCACCTTTCGCATGCTGTGAAATAATCCAGGGAATGATTTTTTTATTCTTCTCAAGCGCGGTACGTATATCGCCACTGATCGCAGGTATGATGATCAGGTCTGTTTTAATAACTTCATCAATGGTCTTATCAGGGTGAACGGTAACAAGATCATTCATCAGCTTGACCTTTTTTTTAGTCCGACCAGTTGCACCTGGAACATAGCCTTTTTGCCGGCAGAAATGAGCATATCGTTGGCAGCTGTAAAGACATATCTTGGATCAGCGATAGCTTCCATGATGGCTGTTTCCGGTATCAGGATAGAGATGTTTTTCTGATAGATGAACTCAACCTTTTCATCAATCCAACGGCCATCGGTGAAGGCTTAACCATCTTTTCCGGAAAAGTACCACTGTATTTAGATAATTCCACTCGATACGGTTGTGGTATTGTCGTCAATAAGTATCTGCCTTGAAAATAATTTCTTCACGACCTTTCCATTTCTACAATGACAAATCCAATTTATCCTTGCCTTTGGTTTGATGGCCAGGCAAAGGAGGCCGCTGATTTTTATTGCAGCATTTTTAAAAACGGCAGGATCCACTCTGCAAATCCCATGGTGGTGATGTTTGAATTGAATGACACCACCTTTATGGCGTTGAATGGTGGACCGCATTTCAAATTCAATGAAGCGACTTCATTTGTTGTCAATTGCGATACCCAGGAAGAGATCGATAATTATTGGGCCAGACTCACTGAAGATGGTGAAGAGAGATTGTGTGGCTGGTTAGAAGATAAGTATGGGCTATCGTGGCAGATTGTTCCATCTATCCTTGGACCATTGATGAGTGACCAGGATAAAGCGCCCCGGGTCATGGAGGCATTTTTGAAAATGAGAAAGTTTGATATTCAAATCCTTTTAGATGCCTGATGAAAATGGAAATGCTGATACAGAGTTATTTAACCTTCAACGGGAATTGCAAAGAAGCGATGGCTTTTTATAAAGAATGCCTTGGCGGCGAGCTTTCGTTTCAGACCATCGGTGAATCACCTCTTTCGGAACATATGCCCCCACAGATGAAAGACTGTATGCTTCACGCCACACTTACTAAAAACGGTATGGTGTTGATGGGGTCAGATATGGTTCTGCAATCCGGATTGATCAAAGGCAATGCTGTCTCCATGTCCCTGACCTGTAACAGTGAAGAAGAGCTCCGGGCTACATATGCACACCTGGCCAATGGTGGTTCCGCTGACCATCCGATAGAAGTTTCATTCTGGGGAGCCTTGTTTGTGGACCTGACAGATAAATATGGAAATCATTGGCTACTCGTATTCAATAGAGGGTAGGAATACGTCCACCCGCCGATATTGTTTTTTGCATCAGGGAATTCAATGAAAGTCATCATCAACATTATCAATCACCATTCCGACTGATTTCTTTAAGCGAGGATTCGAAACAAGACTTTTATATAGTCTGTGAAACAATTCCTGCCTTGCTGCTTACTCATCCTCTCTCTGGCTTCAGCACATGGCCAGTGCAGTAAGGAGATTGAAGGTAGAATCTTGAATGCAGTCACAAAGGAGCCATGCTCTTATGCCATATCTACAACAAAACACTGCAAATGGGAACCATCACCAACGATGACGGATATTTTCGTGTCGGGACCAGAGATGCCCGGGACGCTATCAAAGCAGTAGACCGTGTTACGAATGAATAGGAAATGAAAAAGTGGAATGACTATATACATGAATAGTTGGAGATCAACAACATAGCGATTTTCAACCCATTTGAGCTGTAAGCAAACAGTTTTTTTATAAACCTTTCTACTTAGGAATCATTTATATATTTAGCGAAAACCGGGTATAAAAGTTTTCTGCACAATTGTGCGGGAACGCAGAAGCGTTAATTTTCAATTCAATGAAAGCACAGACAATTCTCATCTTGGCCATCTTGACCGCTTCTATAATGTTCACCACAGGATGCATGAAACATACTTCAACAAAAAAGGAGGCAGATGCAAAAGCGCTGACCCTGTTGCAAAATAATTGTTTTGCATGCCATACACCTGACATGAGCATTGACAAACGCCTGGGGCCTCCCATGTTCAGGATACGCGAGCATTATTTTTCAGAAAAGATCACTAGACAGGAATTTGTTGACAAGTTGGTGCGGTTTGCCATGAATCCATCTCAGGCAAATTCCATCATGCCGGGTACAGTCCGCAATTTTGGCCTTATGCCTAAGCAGTCTTTCAGGCAGGAAGACCTGGAAGTCATCGCCGGATATATCTATGACCATGACCTCGGCTCAGAGGAATGGTATGCGGCATGGGAGGAGTTTAAAACAACTTCTAAGCCAGGAGCGCAGGCAATGACCTTTGAAGAAAGAGGATTGAATATCGTCAACATTACAAAGTCCCATCTCGTCAAAAATCTCATGGAGGCTATGAGTGCACGTGGAACAGCCGGAGCCGTAGAGTTTTGCAATGTGCATGCGATGACCCTCACAGACAGCATGGCCAGGGTGCACGATGCAAGGATCAGGCGCGTAAGCGACCGTCCCCGGAACCCTGCCAATCATGCGAATGAAACCGAATTGGCCTATATCAATATGCTGAAGATAAAGGAAGAAAAGCAAGAGGCCCTTCCACCTTCCATCCTGATCGTGGATGGTAAGATGACAGGATATTATCCCATCCAGACTGCAAGGATGTGCATCCAATGCCACGGCATCATTGGCACTGACATATTGCCGGAAACGGCCGAAAAGCTTCATTCACTATATCCGGAGGACAAGGCTACAGGATATAGTGAAAACCAGCTCAGAGGGCTTTTTGTGGTGGAAATGAATTAGCTGTAAAAACTATTGGTGATGAACATAAAGGACTTGCACACAGAGGATAAAGCTGTATCGGCTTTTTCCCTGTTTAAAAGCGAAAAAGGGAATGCAACATCCATCCGGATTTTGAAAGATCAAAAATTAAAGGAACACATTACACCAATACCTGCACTGCTGGTTTGCATGGAGGGAAATGTAATTTTTGAAAATGAAAACGGGTGGAGAGAAGAACTACTACCAGGTGATTATACGCTGATTAAACCAATGGTGAAACATTGGGTAACAGCAATCCATGATAGTCAGCTTATTTTGATTAAGTGAAACTTGTGATAGCCCTGCCAGGTAAAAAAATTATGTATTTATTAGTCCGACTCCTGCAGCCAGATCAAATAAAATCACTTCAGGCTCAAACCCGAATCTATCCAGATAGGAATCAACACAGGCTATGGAAAAAGTTTCCAATGCTTCTTCTTTTATCAAACAGATCACACATCCTCCGAATCCTCCTCCCATCATCCGGGCACCACGTACACCATCATATTGATTGGCGAAATCTGCGAGGTGGTCTAATTCATCGCAACTGACTTCATACATACGCCTTAGTCCTTCGTGTGAAGTTTTCAATAGGCTCCCTGCCCGTTCGGCATCATGCTCGTGAAGTGCCTGTACCATTTCATGTACACGGTCGTTTTCTTCGATCACAAAGGCCGATCTCTTCCATAACGTCTCGTTGAGGTCGCTGGTCTTCAGCATATCCATATCGACATCGCGCAGTGCCTGAACATCCGGATACGTTTGCCGGATAATCGCCACAGCCTGTTTGCACTGAGCTGCACGCTGATTATAATCACTATCTATGAGTGCGTGCTTGACCCGGGTATTGATCAGTATCCATGTGCATCCGGGTAAATCTGCATCTACGAGTGTATGTGCCCGTGTGCGGCAATCCAGCAGCATCACATGCCTGGGCTGACTCATCATGATGGCAAACTGGTCCATGATCCCACCTTGTACACCGATGACCTCACGTTCTACCCGCTGGCCTGTCAGCGCAAGCTCCTCTTTCGATTCATTCCGCCCTGACAATTGTTGCAATGCATATAGAACACCGCATACCAGTGCTGAGGATGAAGAGATACCGGCACCCACAGGCAGGTCGCCTCCTACCAGCAATTGCAATGAACCAATGTCAAGAGCATATAGACGAATGGCTCCTTCAATATATTTCGCCCACGGATACTCGCCGTATTCAAAAATGTCTTCCAGCGACTCGATCTCTTCATCGAGATCAAACGCTATCCAGTGATGACCATTGGTCGCTTTCCTTGATGCAAGAATGTAAATGCTGCGACTCATGGCCCCCGGCAGCACCCAGCCTTCATTGTAGTCAGTGTGCTCCCCGATGATATTGACACGACCCGGTGCACGAACGATGACATCCGGAGCTTTGCTGCCAAAGGTTTTGTGCCATCTGTCAAGGATAGTATTTATCATGATAGTGAGCGAGTGAGAGTGTAAGACAGTAAGAGGTGTGAGGATAGGATGTGCGCGTAGCAATTTAGTGGAAATGTCAATGAGATAATCACAATCATAATCACATACACACCCATCCTCATACTTCTTACTTTCTCACTTTCTTACAATTACATCCAGCCGGCATTCAATGCCGTCCGGAACGGCCATGGAATCGCGATCAGAATGATAATAAGGGCAATCAGGTAATAGTTGAATACTTTTTTAGCATTTGCTTTCTTCGCATGTCCATAACCCACGGTGATCAGGATGATGGCAATCAACATCATAAGGGTGTGCTCCATGGTAAAAAAGCGGTGTATAGGACTGCTCATCGTCGTCGATGAAAAATCAACCTTGGTACTCATAAAATATAATCCTAAACCGAGAACCGCCTGTAGGTGCGTAGCAATCAGGGTAAAAAGACTTAGTTTCTTGTCTTGGGTTGTGAACGGAACTTTACCATCACGCTTGCCAAAGGTGCTGAAAATTGTAGCCACCAATAGGATGAGAAGGATCCAGCGAAGGCCGGAGTGCGAATGAAGTAGTGCTGATTGCATATTGTTTTGTTTAAGTGAAAGGCGAATTTACAAATTTCAATTTTAAGAAGGAGACAGGAGACAGGAGTTAGGAGACAGGAGATAGGAGACAGGAAACAGTCACCAGCGCGAGCGGAAACAATTATGCCCCGTAGGGGCTACAGGTCGGTAACACTGAAATAGTAATAGCATACGTGCCCCATCGGGGCACAACCCGATTGCTTCGGTATCACCATCTCATACACAAGCACTTTTCAACAGAAAAGACACAGGTTAGTAGCAGCCAGTTTATGCCCCTACAGGGCATTAAATATTTTTCCCATACACAGTTGCCGACCTATGGCTCCTACGGGGCAATGAATATTCAACTTTCATCTCATGCATCGTCTGACATCACCACATTATTTCCTACACCATCTAACATTGTAATCCAAACTCCTAACCCTTCATAAAAACAATATTATCCGAATCTAATTTTTCACGCACCATGTAACTATCAATTTGATCAATTTGCCTCACCGACCCATCCATTGAAATAGAGTACGGCTTATAACCCGCTTCCAGCAGAAAATGAGTAGCATGATGATGGGCGGAGTTGGCCTCCCGGGTATACAGATATTCTGTCACAATCGTAAATTCCCTTTCCGCCAGTGTTTTCGAAAGTCCCTTTAAGACCGACAGTTCACCACCTTCTACATCAATTTTAATGATGGTATCGGTCACTTGATTTGATGCAATCAATGTATCAAGGACCAGCGTCTCAACCCTATTGATGGTTTGTTTTACCTTTTTGATCCACGGCTTTTCATCGTATGCACCTTCCACTGTGGTGTTGTATTCTGCTAGCGGTCCCGGGTATTCGTAAAACACAACCTCACCTGCTTCTGCACCCGCAGCATTGTGATACGATACTATATTTTTTTGAGCCTGCGTATTTTCCTTCAGGATAGCAAAGGAATTTTCCGATGCTTCGATTGCAAATACATGTCCTTCGTCCCCTGTGAGTTTTGCCGCCAGCAAAGCATAATAACCAAAGTGAGCCCCTACATCGATAAACGTATCTCCGGCATGCAGATGCTGTGTAAGAAATTTTGTGAGCCGGATTTCTGAATCATGCGATTTAATTCCATTGAGCAGGATGTCCGTTCCTGCGGGCAATAGTGTTTTCATGCGGATACCAAAAAATGTTTTCGCATAGACAAATACCCCGCGTTTCAACAAAGGATACACCAACTTATTGAAACCCATCAGTACCGGATAGCTGACCGGTGAATTCAACAGACGTTTGAATCGTGAAGATCTCGCTTTTTGCTCAGCGCTCAACAGCGCATTCCAGATATTTTTTTCTTGCTCCACAGATTATTTTTCCTTCAGGTTTTTCTCGTAACAAACAATTCTTTCAGGGTCCTGATGATCGTACGGGGGAATCATGTAAAAACCGAGTTGATGGTAGAGTTGCCGTGCTGCCTTCATCTCCACCATTGTATCCAATATGATTTTTTTAAATCCCTGCTCCGTAGCCTTCGCTATAATTGTCTCTGCAAGTATACGGCCCAGGTGCCTTCCCCTGTGAGCAGGTTTAACATATAACCGTTTCATTTCAGCGACGCCGGGCCCAAAGGTGCGGTATGCAATGCAGGCAACCAATTCTTCTTCCGGTTCCGAAATGGCAATAAGTTTCAGCAGCCCTTCCTGATCATAGAGTGATTCAATATTGGCCATCTCTGCTTCAAAGGACGAGAAACAGGAATCATTGTTGAATTCATTTCTGTAATCAATGAGAAGCCGGATGACTTCAATCCATTCTTGGCTGGACTGTGGTGATCGTATGTGGTAGGTCGTAGAAGCCAATGTAAAGCTGCGCTTAAAAGGTTAAATTTGAGACCAATTTTCTGAATATGGAGCATAATGCTTTTGAAAAGTCTGCACGCAACACTGTAAATCGGCATTCTAAAAGGGGTTTTTGTGACAAAGAAACTATTTATGGGATACTGGATCAGCATTTTCTCTGCCCACCGAACTGGTCCCTGAGCTTGTCGAAGGGTACAAAGCGATGCCCCTCCCCACCCGCCGCCGACTTCGCGCAGCGAAGAAGCGGCGGGAAAAGATGGTATTTTCGCGTATACAACTCGGAATCACAAACGAACATCAAATAAATTCCTTCCTCTTTAACTATCATTCTATCAGCCTCAGGTATTTCAAAATTACTTCACCTAGTTTTCATTCCCATGCCAGAAAGAATCTTCGATTTCGAACCAACCAGCAAACCACTGATCCCTAAAGCAGCCTATTTCAAACGTCAGCTCAAGTTTCTCCTCTATGCAATGGTCCTGCTGACTTTTAGCCTTGGCATTGGTATGATAGGGTATAAATTATCTACAGGTATGCCCTGGATGGATGCTTTTCTCAATGCCTCGATGATCCTCACCGGCATGGGACCGATTGATGTGATGAAAACCTCGGGAGCAAAATTTTTCGCAGGAAGTTATGCCCTATTCAGTGGCGTGATCTTTCTCAGCACCGTCGCAGTGATGTTTGCCCCGCTGGTTCATCGGCTTCTGCATTTGATGCATATAGATGAAGCCGATGAGAAATAAGCCGACATATCATCCTCATTTATAAATCCGTGCAATTATTTTCCTTCAGGATAACTAAATTTGTGTCCCACCCCGAAACCATTGAATGGACTAAAAACAACCTACGTTGACACAGTTTAAATCTTTTTTTCCCGGGTACAAGCTACTTTCCCTTTTTACAATGATCTCCCTTTTTGCATTTGCAAAAGCCGATCTGAACGCTCAGCGGGAATACAGCTACAATCCCCTCCTGACCGAAGAAGTACCTGCCTGGGTCACCGCAATGTACAAGACCGATGCCGATCCCGGCGCAGTCATGAAGCTCTATGATGCCTATTACAAGAACAATCCTTTTGTAAAAAATCAACACACCCAATACTATAAAAGATGGATCTCCGGGCTGAGTAAAATGGTAGTACCTGATCCTTATTTCGATTCCATCTACCTGCAGCAATATGCTGAATTAAAAAATCAACGTACCAGTTCCAACTGGTCAACGGTAGGACCCATTGACTGGGATCATGATGCTGCCAGCAGAAGTTATGCACCCGGCTCTGCACATGTGTATACGGTCGAGCAGTCCATTTCTAACGAAAATATCCTCTATGCCGGCACCGCTAATGCCGGTGTCTGGAAGAGTACAGATCATGGTATAACCTGGTCTGCGAAATCAAATAATTTTCTGACAGGTAGTGTCACCTCCATTGAAATCAATCCCACCAATGCGGATATCGTTTACGCCGAGCTGCTATCCAACATCTATAAAAGCACGAATGGCGGAAACACATGGCAACCCACAGGAGATGTCAGTTTTATGGGCCTGTCTTTCGCCACTAGAGATATTCGCTGTAAACCTGATCAGGCAGCAACCGTTTTTGCAGCTACAGACGATGGTTTGTTCAGGACGACCAATAGTGGCACCACTTGGACGAATGTGCTTTCGGGTGATGCGCTGGAAATTGAGTTCCACCCCAATGATCCCGACACGATGTATGTCGTGCGCCATAATGGGGATATCACCGAGTTTTTAAGATCATACAATGCAGGTACAACATTTACCCAACAAACCACGGGATGGCCGGCACCTAACCTTGGACTTAATGAACATCAACAGCGCACGGAGATTGCCGTCACACCTGATGCACCAGACAAAGTCTATGCACTCGCTACCGGCTCGGCGGATGGAGGCAGCGGCCTCTATGGCGTTTATGTCAGCGCAGATCGAGGGTCTACCTGGTCCTTTCAATGTTGCGGACCTGGACCCGGCGGTCCACCCAGCTCAACCAACATGAACCTCATGGGCTGGAGTGATCAGGGCCTCGATGACGGAGGTCAGTATTATTATGATCTTGCTTTTGGCGTGAGTCCGTATAACAAAGATTCCATGTGGGTTTGTGGCGTCAATCTATGGGTATCGGGCAATGAAGGTGCAAGTTTTGTGTGCCCATCCGCATGGAGCCATTCATACAAGCCCAACTATGTGCATGCTGACATTCATGATCTGCATTATATGGAACACAGCGGTGAGCTATGGGTGTGCGGCGATGGAGGCATCTTTTTTTCTGATGATCGTGGAGCAAATTTTTCACGCCGTAATGTTGGTATTGCCGGCTCAGATTTCTGGGGCTTTGGCATGGGCCATTGGTATGGTGATGTCATGATCGGTGGCGCTTATCACAACGGCACGTTGATGAAGGAAGAAAACACCTACATCAATGGCTGGATCTGTACCGATGGGGGAGATGGTGTAGGCGGATTTGTCAATCCCGGATTTGACCGCCAGGCATACAGCAACTATAACATCAAGCACCTGCAGAGCAACAGGACCATCGCCCCGGTGACCCGTGATTTTCAGTTTCAACCTAACAGCACGTACATCACCGGTCAATCAAGTGATCTCTTGTTTCATCCCCACTATTATGGAACGTGGTACACCGGCTCCGGCACTAAACTCTATCTCACCAGAGACAATGGATTTACGTACGAAGAAATTTACAATTTTGGTGTTTCTGTTGCAGCCATAGACATGTGTCTTTCAGATCCTGATGTGCTCTATGCATGCACCTTTCCGGATTGGTGGGGGACCAAAAGAATCTATCGTTCATTAAATGGAGGTGCTACATGGACCGAAGTTACGCCCCCTGCTGCGCTGATGAACAATGCCGATCTCTGGATACCCTATGATATAGCTGTGGATCCTGACAATCCGATGAAAGTCTGGATCGTACGGACATCGATGTACAATGGATATCCCGGATATAACGGATATAAAGTATACACCTCGGACAATGGGGGCAGCACCTGGACCAATATCAGTGGTACAGGACTCAATGGTCAATACCCAACTTGTCTCATGCACCAGAAGGGAACAAATGGTGGCATCTATATCGGTACACGGACCGGTGTATACTATCGCAATGCCACGTTGCCTGAATGGCTACTCTTCAACAATGGTTTGCCGGCCAGAACACATTCTGTTAAAATGTTACCCTGGTACAGAAATGGTGTTATACGTAATGCTACCGACCGATCCGTATGGGAATCTCCGTTTTACGAAGCTTCACAACCAATGGCCATTCCGGGTGTGCAGAAGCAATACTTATTCTGTGATCGGGACACGGCTTATTTTTCTGATCGCTCGGTGTTGAAGGAAACCAATGCAACATGGGCATGGAGTTTTCCGGGAGGAACACCTTCCACTTCTTCTATCCGAAATCCAAAAGTGGTATATAAAAGCCCGGGCATTTACGATGTCACACTGATCATACACGATGTCAATGGCGATGATACCACTACAGTTGATGGGATGATTATTGCAGACAACAGATGCGCCATTGATACAACTCCGGGTAGTGCTATGCATATCCCATCACAACCGGGTTACCTCAAGGTAGATGATCTCAATCTGACCACACAGACGCTGACCGTGACAGCATGGATCAAACCTACCGGTTTACAAAGTGAATATACCGGGATATGGATCAATGATGGTACCGCAGCGGGGTTCAATTTCAGAGAGAACAACAATACCCTTGCTTATCATTGGCCAGGCGGTGCATGGTGGTGGGATAGTAACCTTACTGTTGCACCAGGAGAATGGTCACACGTAGCCATGGTGGTTAAACCAGGATCCGTTACGCTCTATGTCAATGGTGTTTCAGCAGTCCACAACACCAATGTTGAATCAGTCACGATTGATAATGTGCGTATAGGCAGCTATCAGGGGTGGAATGGAAGAAACTTCAAAGGGGAGGTTGATGAAGTATGTGTGTGGAACCGGGCACTTACTGAAGATGAAATCAGGCTCGGCCGCCATCTCATCAAAAATCCTTCAACTGATCAGACGATCGTGGGTTATTATCAGTTTGATGATGTGTCATCCGGAGAAGTGATTGACAAAGCAAGTGGAATAGACGGCGTATTGTCAGGAAGTGCAAACATCATTCCTTCAAATGTTTCTGTCGGGTCAGGAACCAGCCAGCTATTACTTGTCCAGAATAATGGAAATATTTCATTCAACAATGGTGGTGATCTTGCTATTGGCTTTGGGGGTATCAATCCAAATGGTAAAGTAGTAGTAAGTCATTTGAATGTGTTGCCGGATACGGTGCCTCAGATTAAGACACCACAGGGGGCTTATTGGATTATCAATAATTATGGTATTAACCAGGATTTTCCTTCGCTGGACAGCATGAACTTTTACGATTGTGGGGCTTTAAGTCATTGGATGGCCGATGACTTTGATTTTAAAATATATAAGCGGGGAGCAAATTCCTTTGGGCCGGTTTGGACTGAAATATTTCCGCAGATGATGATTCCATATCCTGGATTAAATGCCACCATCAAAAGCAAGAGCCTCTTTTCTGTAAGGACTCTCGGTCAATTGCTCATCATGCGGGATACGGTCACCTCCGGATATGCAGATGTGGTCATTAAAACACCGGGTGCTCCTGATCCTTTTGTACATGGTGGAGAAAGCGTGAGTCTGTTGGTGTATTCAGGCCAACAGGGAATCCAACTACCGGTGATATCATCCACCACACTTGGCACCCTGGGTGCACCTACCGGAGGGCAACTTGCTTATCTGACAGATAGTGCTGCAGTGGTTTTTTTCAATGGAGTGGAATGGAGACAAATCCTCCAGGATGCAGTACTACAATATACTGCCGAGGTAGAACCTGAATCATTTGGCACGTTATCAATACCCGGAAGTACGATCAGTTCTTCTTCTCTTATCAAACTTGGTGATGGATTAGTCAATTTGCCTGTATTTACCGCTGCTGAAATTTTAAATATCCAGCATCCGACACCGGGGATGCTCATCTATGACAACGACTCAGATATAATCAGATGTTATAACGGAAATGAATGGCAAGCTATGGCATCCATTTCCACTACTATTCAGGTCTCCATGGCACCTTCTACCCTGGTTCCGGGGATGGCTGTCAATCAGAACTATAAACACCCCTCCTCGGTCATGGATATCAACCCATCCGGTGGCAAAGCATTTCTACTGCCGATCCTGGATCCGGATCAGATCTATGCGCCTATGACAGGATTGATCTGTTTCAATCCCACCAACAATAAGCTGATGTTGTTTGATGGG
>JAWXAW010000025.1:0-9310 GCA_034439675.1 Saprospiraceae bacterium
ATGATTATAAGTTGATATGTTTATAGGTTGATATGATTATAGGTTGATATGATTATAGGTTGATATGATTATAGGTTGATATGATTATAGGTTGATATGTTTATAGGTTGATATGTTTATAGGTTGATATGTTTATAGGTTGATATGATTATAGGTTGACTTGTGCTGAGCGGACGGTTGGTGAGCTGTAGCAGAAGGATGCGTATAGAAGGTCGAACCAGCCGAAGCATGGGTTGATAAGTTGATGAGTTACTTTTGCTGAGCGGGGTAACCTGTATGTGAGTGAGGCCTTCGACGTGAAGCCCATGGATGCATCTAGTCGATCGAAACAGTCGAAGAATGAGTTGATTAAGTCCCGTGCTGAAAAACTATCTTTACGTAATAATGTCAAACAACATGCTAAAAAAGAACATCTTGGTGATCAGCACCATCCTGGCAGCGGCGGTATACCTCCCTGCTCAAATCACGATCACAAACGCTACGTTTCCTGCTGCAGGGGATACGCTCAGGACGGCGACAGACCTTGCTCCTGCAAGCATCGTCATGACTCCGCCCGGAGGCCCGCAGACTTGGGACTTCAATACATTGAATCCAACGAACAGACAAGTGACTGCATTTCAACCTGCAGCGGAAGGGTCTGCCTCGGCAGACTTCCCGGGGGCTGAACTAGTGACCATCAGTGATGTAGGTGCGGAAGTCTATTTTGACGTTACAGCTTCTGCCTTTTCCATCCTAGGTATCAGTGGGTCAGGACTTGGTGGTGGATTGCCTGTAGAAACTGATTTCAGATATTCTCCACCACTGGTGGAAGGCAAGGCACCACTGAATTTCTTTGATATCAACCAATATCAATCTAACGCAACTATATCCTTACCCTCTTCTGCTATCCCCGGTGGGATCCTTGATAGCCTCGGCATTCCAACCGGTTTATTTGATTCTATCCGTGTCAGAATTTCAGTCCAGCGTCTCGAAGTTGTAGACGGCTATGGAACACTTGCAATCCCGGGTGGCACCTATGATGTGCTGAGACAGAAGCGCACGGAATATACCAGCACCGGTATTGACGTTCACACTTTTCTCGGATGGGTTGATATAGCCACCATTCTAGGCATGGATCTCTTTCCGGCAGACACAACCATTACGTTCAATTTTCTGAGTAATAGCGCCAAGGAGCCAATCGCGATGGTGACCGTTGATTCGACTGGTCTCGTTGCAGCACAGGTAGAATACAAAGACAATGGCATCATCGAAGCCATAAACCCGATCACCGGTGAAACAACTGCCGTATTCGTTTCCCCTAATCCTGTAACCAATGATGCCACTTTCGAGCTCAGGAACATGTTGCCAGGTCAATACACGTTGCACCTTTTTGATGCAAACGGCCAAAATGTATTAACGAAGGACCTCTCCTCCGATCGTGAAGTGATATCGCTTCAAACCCTTATCTCGGGGATGTATCTCTACAATGTAATGGACACCAAAGGCCAGGTAATGGGGACTGGTAAGTTGATAAAAGTTTTAGATTAAATCCATCTGCTTTACCCCTTATCCTTTAGTTGTTCGTAGCCTCCGGTGGCAGATAGAAAAAACATAGGATCTGTGCCGAGGTAAAATCCTGTAGCAGTAGCCTCAAGTCTACAAGCATCAATCTATCGTTACGCCACCAGCAAAAGCACCAGCATCTGCGCCACAAATATCCGCATGATGGTGACTAGCGGATACACCGTAGCATATGACTGAACAGGTATATCCGAATCCAGATACGAAGTACTAAATGCCAAGGCTGCCGGATCTGTGTAGGTCCCACTCATCAACCCGGCCAACTGAAGAAAATTGAGCTTCATGAAAAGTGTCCCGACGACTACCATGATAATCAATGGAATTAACGTAATGCACATCCCATAGAGCATCATCATCCATCCGTTGTACGCCATGAAGTTGTCATAGAAATTTTCCCCTGCCTGGACACCAACAGCCGCGAAGAACAGGCAGATACCCAGGTCCTTCATAAAATAATTTGCTCCGTTGTTGATATAAGAATGAATGACGCCGATGCCACCAAAGCGACTGACAAAAAGTGCCACAATCAATGGACCAGCAGCAAATCCCAGCTTGATGGGCACCGGTAGTGAAGGAATCATAATGGGGATCGAACCGAGCATAATCCCGAGCAAAAGGCCGCCAAATAATGATAAAAAGTCCGGCTCCAGCAATTGCTTTTCCGAATTGCCCACAATCTTCTCTACCTCCTCTATAGATTCCTTTGTGCCTACTACCCGCAATCTGTCCCCATAAAATAACTCAAGGGAAGGTCTGGCAAGCATCTCCTTCCCAGCACGGAAAAGGCGTGTGACTTTGAGGTCATATTGATTATACAGATCCAGCTCGCCTAGCTTCTTATGCCGGGCTGCAGGATTAGTGACGAAGATGTTTTTGTACTGGATATCATGTTCTGATTCGATAAACAAATCTGTGGACACCCTACCGACCTTGGAGACGAAATCATCCACATCTTTCTCATAACCGACGACCATCAGCACATCGTGTTCGCGCAGGCGGGTATCAAGAGCGGGCGATGAGACTGCTGAATTCCCACTATGCTTGAGCCGCGAAATCAGGAGATCGGGGTGTCCGCTCTCCATGATCGCTTCCTGAATCGTTTTAGCAAAGTACTTTGTATTGGTCACCCTGCACTTCTTGTGCATGAGGGGTTCATCATGTTTTGTCTGTTGCAGCCTGTACTTACGCATCTCCTGTACCGGATCTACCCTAAGCCACCATTTGCTGATGATGATAGTGACAATAATACCAAGCACCCCCAGCGGATAGGTGATAGCATATGCAATAGCGGGATCTGCAAATATTTTGTTTGGAAACTGCTGTTGAATTTCTTCCAGTGTACTTTTAGCGGCTCCTAGTCCGGGTGTATTAGTTACCGCTCCTGACATAACCCCCACGAGATTTTCGATATTCATGCCGGTGGATACAAACAAGAGGTAGGTGACGACTCCGCCCAACAGCACAGTACCTGCTGCCAGCGCATTGAAACGTAAACCCTCTTTACGGAATGAAGAGAAGAATGAAGGTCCTACCTGTATCCCGATCCCGTAGACGAAAAAAATCAATCCCAGATTGCGGATAAAATCCAATATATTTGTTTGTATCCTGTACCCATAATGTCCAAGCAGCAAACCCACAAACATCACTGCGGCGACCCCCAGTGAAACCTTGCCTAACTTCAATCTCCCGATAAACACACCAATACCGATGGCCAACATGATGGTTATCAGTGATTGGGTGACATCCGGCGTTTCGGTGGGAAGGAAGAGGTCGGAGAGCCAGGGGAGCATAGGTAATGTTTCTCCAAATCTAAGTCAATAGCACAGATAATTAGTGCACCTCAAAGAACATTACGACAACTGAAAGGTCTTCTTTAGAACATCCCAGATACTCCTCGATATGCTCAAATCAAAATTGCTTTTGTGAAATTTGCGCTTTTCCAATTTCTTTAACCAGGATTCAAAATAAAATACTTCTTAGTACTGTCGGTTTCGAACTTTGCGAAGTGGCGGACGAGAAGAATAAAACCAACAACCAAGAACAAAAGTTGAATAGACGTAATACCTTTCTTTTAAGCACTTCACCAGTAGTTACGTAATACCCGTGCTAGTGGTTCGCTGTTTTAAGTATTATGTTCATCTTCAAGAATGATTTTCAAAGTTGACAAACTACTATCTAGATCTTTTGTGAAATTTCTTTCCGCCAATGGTATCATTTTGTTCAAAGGATATTTTAATCTACCAGCATTGATGAAGTTTACTTTCGTTAGATTTTCGGATTCTGATTCAGTTTCCATGATTACACTGGTAGTGACTTGCATTGGTTTTACAAAACGAATTTCAGTTTCAATTCTTTTACCCTCTTCTTTACCAAATGCCTGTTATAGTCAGTGCTTCTTGTCATTGCAGTTGTGCTTTATTCGTGAGTACAAAGTTGTCAAAAGATATTGGTTCTTGTCCCGTAATAAATTTTACGCAGTCCGTGGTCTTAGGTATTTTTTGAAATCTTGGAAAATAATGCAACATAATCATCACGAAGATAAGCATTGAAGGCATATTTTCCTTTCGTTTAGCAAAATAGAATTGCCATAAATTAGGTGAAATGAATTTAATTTTTTTTCCTACTCCATCACTAATTTTTTTAGCCATTTCAGTAAATGTCAAGGTTTCATTGTTGGTTAATTCATAACCTTTATTGATGTGATTTTGAGGTTGGGTTAATACTCTTGCAGTTACAGTCCCAATATCTTCTAAGTCTATAATTGTAAATTCTGCTTGTCCTGCTGGCAAATAAATTCTTTGATAAGTTACTAAGTCTTTATGTAAAGTTGTAGTGAAATTTTGCATAAAATAGGCAGGTCGTAAAAAGGTATAGGGAATTTTACTTTCTACGATCAATTTTTCAATTTTATGATGGGGTATAATTTTGCTATTCTCCACACCTTGCACAGATAAAAACACGATGTGTTTAACCGAAGATTGTTTTGCCATTTTAATTAATGGTGCAAAATACTTATTAGTGTCTGAAATTTGTGGTGGTCGAAGCAAAAAAAGCAGGTCCATGTTTTGCATGGCAGACAGAAATGTATCGCTATTGGTAAAATCAAATTTGATAAGCTTGATGTTAAACTTTACCAGTTTCTCATTACCAAATTCTGTGTCTCTGACCCCTGCAAATATCTCCAATTGATGGTTAAGTTTTTGTAAAGCAGATAATACTTCAATTCCAACATTTCCCGTCGCCCCTGTAATTAAAACTTTTATCATATGAGTAATGTTAGAATACTTTTATTATTGGTGCATAATAGCATTGGCTATAACTTATTTACACCTCCGCCTTTTATCCGTTTACAAACGTCAAATTACGTTTACTTTCGGATACAACCAGCACCCACCGTTGGCAATTGACAATTGACAATTGAGGGTTGACAGGAAGCAGTTGATAATTGATAATTCACAATTGATAGAGAGCAGTTGGCTGTTGACAGTTAACATTTGACAGTTGACAGTTGAGAGTTGGCAATGATTTGTGGCCAATTTAATTGATGCAAAATAGACAAAAAACAAAATTAAATCTAATAGCAGGGACAGTAGTAATCGCCTGCTAATTGCTCTTCAGTGACCTGGTGAAAGCAATCAGGATCATGACTGCCACTAAAAAAATACTCAGCATGATTGCTATGTTCATGAACACTCTTTCATACCCCAGGTTGAGTACATTCAGAAAAGGACAAGGATACCAATCCACGACCGCCCCACGGATCAAGGTATACACCAGGTATACCGCAGGAAATACAATCCAGGACACACTCTCCTTTCTGGCGATCACCCCCATGGTCCTATACATAAACCAATACAAGAGATACTATACCGGCACGATTACATGAAGCAAATTGTCCACCACCCATTGCAATCCCTGCCAGTCATGTAAACGGCGTAGAACCAAATTATAGACTAATTCAACAATGAAAATATAAAGAGCAATGGCTGTCTGCACCGATAACTTACTGAAGAAGATACCTGGCGCAGCATGAGGTGCCAATGCTGTACAGGTCAAGCTGATGGCAATCAACAGATTACATTGGATTGTAAAAAAAACTGGAAAAATTAATGGCATTTCCTGTCGTCAGTTACAATTGAAGTGCAAGGGAAATCCAAGTGATCATCCCCAGTAAAACGGAATACAAGTGCCTGTTTGATCCTGATGTCCTTTGGGTCTCCATACGTGCAGATTTGATAAGTTTTAAAGCTAATAAATCTTTATTCACCTGCCTTCGAAACCACAAACCACCATGCTCAGCTTGCTTGACAATACCTTGTCAGACCAATAGTTTCTCTCCCTGCACAGTATATTTTTTCTTCACGGTTTCTCCGATGGCAGTAGGTGTGCCATCATCATCAATACGTACGAAGGTAATGTTGGTGCTGCAGACCAGCGTCTCCTCCCCACTGTACAAACTATATTTCCTTGCTTCCAGCGACAAGGTGATAGACGTATTGCCCAGGTGTTGAACGCCTCCATAGATGCGAAGGTGATGTCCTGCCTTCAATGGCTTTTTAAACAACATTTCCCCCACCCGTACAGTAACCATGTTGGGTGTGTAACAATACTCCGTCGCAAATGCTGCAGCAGCTTCATCCATCCAGGCCATCAGGGTGCCGCCAAATAAATTGCCGTGGATACCTATATCCCGTGCCAGGACAATCCGTTTAGTGATGAGCTTCATAGGTTGCTCTTGATTTTTACTATGCATGGTGTGTGTTTGGTTTATGCTGAAACAAAAAAAGCCCTGCAGATCCTGCAAGGCTTTTATTTTATGATATATTTTATCTGTATACTATGGGTTCATCATAAATGCAAAAGCCTTGCAGGACACTCGCGCATCCAGCAACACATCGGCTTGTTATAATGTACGTTTTGCATTTTTCTTTTTAAATCAGCGACAAAAGTAAGGAAGAATATGATACGATTGACCAAATGCCGTTTTTTTTTGCCCTCGAGCTACCATTTATATATAATTATGAAATAAACTTGATTGCTAGTTGTTGCATCAGGAATCAGTGAGCTCTGAACTGTTGTTCGTTGCAGGAGCGTCGCAAAGAGCCGAACTGTTTGCTCCTGCAACGACCTCCCCTTCCTGTGGTTGCAGGAGCAAACAGTTCGGCTCCGCTCTCTGCGACGCTCCTGCAACGGCCTCCCTTTTTGAGACGTGTATAAGCTTTAGCCCTGATAGGCCTCAACATATTGTATTAATTACCTCGGTGAGGGGGCAGGGGGAAAAAGAACGTTGGGCGAGGGGGAAAAAGAACATTGGGGCAGGGGGCAAAAGTGCATTGGATCAGGGGGTAAGCGTGCAACGAAAATTCACTTTTCAAAAGACTTTAAATATCTTGAGATCTATTTTCTCACCAATCTCCTGAAGAAAATGCCATCAAGCTATATAAAAGGAATCGGCTACTACGTACCGGAAACCATCGTCACGAATGCCGATCTCCAACGTCATATGGATACCACAGACGAGTGGATCCAGGAACGCACCGGTATACAGGAACGCCGCTATGCAGCTAAACACAAAGAGACAACCTCCGTACTCGGTACGAATGCCGCAAAAAAAGCACTGACCAATGCCGGCATGGATGCCAATGAACTGGATCTCATCATCTTTGCGACGCTGAGCCCGGATTATTACTTTCCGGGATGTGGTGTTCTGCTCCAACGTCAACTTGGTATCACTAAAACTGAAATACCGGCACTCGACATTCGTAATCAATGCAGCGGCTTCGTGTATGGACTCTCTGTAGCAGATGCATTTATACGAAGTGGCATGTATAAAAATATTCTTCTCGTAGGTGCGGAAACACATTCGATGGGCCTTGACTTCTCTACGCGTGGACGCAATGTCACCGTCATCTTCGGTGATGGTGCAGGTGCCGTGATCATGAGCGCCACCGACGAACAATTCAGAGGGATACTCGCTTCCCGCATTCATGCCAATGGTGAATTTGCTGAAGAACTTGCGATGATCAATCCCGGATCCCATGGCGGTGTCCATGTCCCCGACCCTTCTGTCTACGGATACGAAGAGGCCGAATATGGTGAGACATTCATCAGCCCTAAAATGCTTACAGACGGGATGCTCTTTCCGAATATGAACGGTCAGCTTGTCTTTAAAAATGCTGTTGTCAAATTCCCGGAAGTGATTGCAGAGGTACTGGAAGCGGCCGGTCTTGAAAAAACAGACATTGATCTGCTGGTCTGCCACCAGGCCAACCTTCGGATCAGTCAGTTTGTCCAAAAAACAATGGGCCTCCGCGATGACCAGGTCTGGAATAATATACAACGCTATGGAAATACAACGGCAGCCTCTATTCCAATAGCATTGGCAGAAGCCGTTGAGGCTGGCAAAGTAAAAAAAGGCGACCTAATCTGCCTTGCTGCTTTCGGCAGCGGGTTTACATGGGGAGCTGCCTTGATTAGGTGGTAGATGATCTGCGAAGAAATCACCCCCTCCCCCTCTCTTGTTCTAGTTTGGCTGTAGTAACAGTTTTGATTGGGAGAGAGGGGAGTCTGATTCTCAGTGCAACACATTATTGTGCTAGGCGAAGAGTTTGAATTTAGCTTGAGTAAGATCACAACATATCAGAAAGTGCTTTCGAATTTGCAGAGTTACGAATCTGCGAAATATTTATTCATTCAAGTCTTCAGGCTTGAATCCAATCCAATGCTCGTTCAAGTCTTCAGACTTGAATGCAATATTTGCTTGGCTCCTGACAAGCGAGTTGAATTTGGATCACATAACAAAGAAGACCTTCACATTTTAATGTCATATTAAATTTCGAATGCCGTCTTCGCTTTGGCTTCGTCCATCATTTTTTGAAATCGATCTTCTCCGCGCATATTGGCCAACAAGGGATTGGTAGAAAGAAAAACATCCGGATAAAAAATCTGCATGGCATATGCCATTTGATCCAGCGCCTTCTCTTTCTCTCCGATCACGGCATAACACGCTGCCAGGTGAAAAGCAAAGTGATGATCGTTTTTAGCTTTGGCCCTCAGATCATCCGTAGCATAGGCCAATGCTTTTGCCTTGTCACCCTGGAGACCATATTTTAGAAAAAGTGATTGCTTCGTAAATGCCCAATCCGGCGTAATCTCTTCCATGCGCTCGATCAAAGGAAAAGCATCTGTATTTCTGCCTGTCCAACAATAGGCAGCGGCCAACATCCAGTGTGTGAGTGTGCACTACGGATCCATAAAATAAGCCTTCTCAAAATAAGGCAACCCTTTATCTGTTGTCAAATCTAGATAGAATGATCCTTTCAAAATGTAATTAAAAGGAGTCAGCGGACCGATCTCAACCAGTTCGTCTGCCACATGCATGGTGTTCTTCCCCTTTCCCGCATAGAGGTAGGTTTCAGCAATGCCAAGCCTTCGGTGAATACTATCAATAATTAAAAATAGGAAACTGAAATTACAGCATATTCACATCTCTGATTAGATCAATCTCCGACCAATCATGCCAGATCATTAACAAGGCAATCCATCCAATCCGATTAATCCGTGATTAAGACAAAAAAAACTGACGGCAGTCAGTAGCATCCCTTAACTGTAACCCAACTACCCATCAACCTATAAACTTATAAACCTATAAACTAATAAACTTATAAACTAATAAACCTATAAGCTTATAAGCATATAAACAACATAAACTTATAAACCTATAAACTAATAAACTAATAAACTTATAAGC
>JAWXAW010000026.1:0-18205 GCA_034439675.1 Saprospiraceae bacterium
CGAAATATAGTTCGTAGATATACGAATTGACTCAGACAGTATTTCGGCGAAATATAGTTCGTAGATATACGAATTGACCCTCTTCACCTTTACCTTAGCCTCCTCCTTACCCTTAGCCTCACCTCAAACCTTAACCTTAACCTTAACCTTAAACTTAAACTTAAACTTTTACCTTAGCCTCCTCCCATACCCTTAGCCTCAATCTCCCCCCATGACTTTCGAAGAAAAACTTAACTCCCTCAATACCAACCAACGCCACGCGGTGGATGCCATCGAAGGCCCTGTCATGGTCATCGCTGGGCCAGGCACAGGCAAAACAGAAATCCTCTCCCTCCGCATCGGAAATATCATCCAAAAAACCGATACCCCACCCTCCGGTATCCTGTGCCTGACCTATACCGATGCCGCCTCTTCCGAAATGCGCCACCGCCTCATCGAATATATCGGCCCCGAAGCCTACAAAATCCACGTCAGCACCTTCCATGGATTCTGCAACCTGGTGATCCAGGAAAACCCCGGTGTATTCCAGCAAGCCCGCGAACTCGAACCGATCTCGGAAATCGAACGCTTCAAATTACTTCAGAAACTCATCGACAGCTTTGATGAAACCCACCAACTGAAAAAATTTAAAGGGCTCACTTATTCGGATTGGAAACGACTGCATGAACTCTTCATGACCATGAAGAAGGAAAACTGGAAACCTGAATTCATGCATCGTCAGATTGAAGAGTATATCGAACGAATGCGCCATAGCGAAGAGTTTATCTATAAGCGCAAAACCGGAGAATTCAAAGTCGGTGATCTGAAAATTAAAGATTTTACAGAAAAGGTCCTCAACAGAATGGACGTACTCAAAGCCGCTGTCAACGAATACGATCATTACAATGCATTGATGGCCGCTGAAGGCAAGTATGATTTTGAAGATATGCTTCTTTGGGTGAATGATACTTTTGATACAAATCCTGACTTGCTGGCCAACTACCAGGAGCGCTTTCTTTATTTTCTCGTTGACGAATTTCAGGATACCAATGGTATCCAAATGAGTATTTTATCAAAACTAATTGACCACGAATGGCTGGAACAACCCAATATTTTTGTGGTCGGCGATGATGACCAGGCCATCTTCAGATTCCAGGGCGCCAATGTAGAAAATCTTATTTCATTCCATACGAAATACCAACCTGAAGTCATCCTCCTGGAAGAAAATTACCGCAGCTCACAACTCATCCTCGATGCCGCAAGAGTCATCATGGATCCCGTGGAAGAATCTGCGATGAAACAGATTTTAGAAAAAAATAAAAAACTGCTGGCGTCCGGAAAACATTCGACACACGATCTGCGGGTTCATATCAATGAATACCCTACCCCCACTTATGAAAATGCCGATATCTTTCATCAGTTGAAGCGATGGCATGAAGAAAAACACGACGGCTCTTTCGCGGTCCTTTATACAAAACATGAACTTGGCAGAGAATTAGGACAGGCGCTAAAAGGAGCGAGTATTCCCTTCCAGATTGCAAAAACAGTGGATGCGCTGAATCACCAATTGATCAGTCATCTGGTGGACATCCTGACGTGCATCAACCAACTCAGTGAGGGTGCCAATAATAACGACGCCCAGCTATACCGGGTCTTGCATCTCACCTATCTTGAACCCAGACCATACGATCTGCAAAAAATCATGCTGGCCTTTACCGGAAAGGACAGAAAGGATACCACTTCGTTCTATGGGTGGATAAGTGATCCCGCCAAACTTGATCTGCTATCCCTGCGCGACAGACCATGGATAGAACGAATAGCGAAGTTGCTGGACGAAAGCATCACGGCCTACCACTCCATGACACTCATGTCCTTTGTGGAATGGGTCACACATCATTATGGGATGATGCCATGGGTTTTGAAACAACCGGAAAAATTTACACATCTGTATGCCTTGAAAACCTTCTACACCTTCATCGACCTTGAAGCATCAGGCAAAGCAAGTTTCCGGATTCCTGATCTGCTGGAGATCTGCAACCTGATGAAATCTTATGATATTCGATTGCCGATTCAATCTCTCGCTCCTCCTCCCAAAGGAATTTTCCTTTCCTCGCTGCACGGCGCCAAGGGACTTGAATATGAAAAAGTGGTGATCAAGAATATCACTGAAAATGAATGGGAGAAAAAACGTGCCTATAACCAGATGTTTTCACTGCCTGACAATCTTGTCCGGCAACAAAGTCTTTCAACACATATTGAATCAGGTGCTGATATAAATGATCAAGACCGGCGCAGGTTATTGTATGTCGGGATGACACGGGCTAAATATGATCTTACCTTAACCCATGCCCGCAAAAAGGATGATGGCAAAGATCTGGTGCCTAGTCTCTATCTCACCGAAATCCAGAACGCCAACAAAGATGTCATCGCGCACAAGCCCGAGATCGATGAAAACCTGCAGGCCGAATATCTGGTTTACCTCATGTCCGGGGAACAACGCGCAGACCTCTTGCTTGATGAAGCAGAGATACAGGATCGCGTTAAAAACTTTGTGCTCAATGTCTCTGCCCTCAATAAATATCTGGAGTGTCCACTTGCCTTCTATTATGAAAAGATACTGGTCATTCCTTCCGGGCAACAAGTATACTTGATTTTTGGAACAGGTCTGCATGAGGCACTGCAATTGTTATTTCGTAAAAAGTTTGAAGAAAGAGAATTGGCAGCCGGCAAAGAATACCTGCTCCGCATATACGAATTGTATATGGATCGCCACAAACATCGTCTCACGGCTAAAGAGGCAATGGACTATACCACCTATGGCAAGATGGTGCTGGATAAATACTACGACCATTACAATGCAACATGGTCAGAGGATATCCAATACGATACTGAATACAAGATAAAAGACATCCATATCCAGGGCGTACCTGTTTCAGGATTTATTGACCGCATAGATAAAAGAGACCATTCGATCATTGTCTATGATTATAAATCAGGCAAGACAGATAAGTTTTCAAAAAAACTCAAACGCCCCGATGACAAGGATCCTGTCGGAGGTGACTATTGGAGACAAATGGTATTTTATGATCTGATGCTGAGTCAGGATCTAAAATACAGATCCCATATGGACCACAGCTGGCTGCAAGCGCTTGAACCAGAAAAGGACGGAAGCTTCAAGCAACATAGAGTCAATGTAACGGATGAAGATCGCACGCTGGTGACCGGTCAGATACTCGATACCTACCAAAAGATCCAGGCGATGGAATTCACCAAAGGCTGTGGCAAATGTCAATGGTGCGAGATGCATGGGATTGTGGCTATACCGGCGGATAATGAAGAGGTAATGGAATAAAAGGAATCATGTAGGGGTTCAAAATTTTGAACCCCTACATGATTCCTTTTATTCTCTCTATTTTGCACTAAATGAACAAAGCCAAACCGATTAACATCCTCACCGACTACGACATCACCCTCTTCCAGGGTGGCAGTCACTGCCGGTTATACCAGAAATTAGGCTCTCACACTGCAGAGGTTGAGGGTATACAGGGCGTAACCTTTGCCGTCTATGCACCGGCTGCGAGCAAAGTTTCAGTCATTGGCAATTTCAACCAATGGCGTGCCGGTACGCATGATCTTTATCCACGCTGGGATAACTCAGGCGTATGGGAAGGATTCATTCCCGAACTCACACCTGGCTCACTTTATAAATATGCCATCGAGTCTCATTCAGGCTGGAAAGGAATAAAAGCGGATCCGTATGGCAGACTGCACGAACATCCACCTATGACAGCATCGGTCATTTGGCAAGACCAGCATCCTTGGAAGGATGAAGAATGGATGACCAACCGTCATCATCGTAACAGACTAGGGGCTGCTATCTCCACCTACGAGATGCATCTGGCCTCCTGGAGAAAAAACGATGATGGCAGTCCAATGAGCTATCAGCAGTTAGCAGCTGAATTGCCGGAGTATCTCAATGACATGGGCTTTACCCATGTCGAATTCATGCCGGTGATGGAATATCCGTATGATCCCTCCTGGGGCTATCAGATCACTGGTTTTTTTGCGCCCACCAGTAGGTTCGGCACACCGGATGATTTTAAATACCTGATTGATCAGCTCCATCAGCACAATATCGGAGTAATCCTGGATTGGGTGCCTTCCCATTTTCCAACCGATGGACATGGACTCGGCAATTTTGACGGAAGTTGTGTGTACGAGCATCCGGATCCTCGAAAAGGATTTCACCAGGACTGGCAAAGCCTGATCTTCAATTACGGACGTAATGAAGTCAAAGCATTCCTGATCAGCAATGCACTTTTTTGGATAGACGAATTTCATGCCGATGGTCTTAGAGTGGATGCTGTAGCTTCAATGGTATACCTTGATTACTCCCGGAAAGAAGGAGAGTGGGAACCCAATAAATTTGGTGGACGTGAATATCTCGAAGCCATTGATTTTATCAAGGCGATGAATGAAACACTGTACAAGTATCATCCAGATATCATCACCATTGCTGAAGAGTCGACTGATTTTCCATTGGTATCACATCCTACGTATGCAGGAGGACTTGGCTTTGGCATGAAATGGATGATGGGTTGGATGCATGATACGCTTGGGTATTTCAAACAAGACCCATTGTACCGTAAACATCATCATAACCAAATCACGTTTAGCCTGATCTATCAGTATTCCGAAAACTATATGCTTCCGTTCTCTCATGATGAAGTGGTACACGGCAAAGGTACTTTGCTGAGTCGCATGCCGGGATTGGGAAAGGATCAGTTTGCTAACTACCGACTGATGCTAGGGTACATGTTTACCCACCCTGGCGCGAAGTTGCTTTTTATGGGAGGAGAGTTTGGACAGCGCAATGAATGGAATTTTGCGGGCCAACTGGAATGGGGTAATCTTGATTTTGAATCCCATGCCGGGATCATGGCATGGACCAGATCAATGAATCATCTTTACCAAAAAGAGAGGGCATTGCATGAGTGTTGTACAAAACCTCAAGGCTTTGAATGGGTCAGGGTGGATGACTATCAGCAGAGTGTCCTTGCTTATGAACGTATTGCCTTGAATCCGGATAAAAAAGTGATGGTAATCCTCAATATGACACCTGTAGACCGCCCTCAATATAGAATAGGCACTGAACAAGACGGCGACTGGACGTTACTCGATCATTCAGACAAGAAGGAATATTGGGGTCAAGATAGATCTGTCCATGAAAAAGTATCCATCGAAAATATTCCTTGGGAACACAAATCCCGCTCGATGGAATTTGCACTACCTGGTCTTACAGTAGTTGTATATAAGTGGAATAAAGGAAATGAGAAAATTGAAAAGGAGGCACTGAAGTCAATCTCCAAAATCAAGCCCCCTTCAGGGTATTTACGGGCAAGCAAACCTGCCATCCAAAAAGCTGCGGCAACTGAATCTGTAATGAAGAAAAACCCCGCTGCCAAAAAACCTGTTGCAGTTAAACTTCCGGCAAAGAAAAAGGCTGCACCTAAAAAACCAATCGCGGTTCAAACCGCTGTGCTAAAAAAACCTGCACCTAAAACTGCTGTGAAAAAGACTTCTGTACAAAAGAAAAGCAAGGGTAAATAAATATTATTTTCTCTGCACCTATTCTATACCACTTCAAGATGCCAGAGGCCAAACTCACAACTCACAATTCACAACTTCATCCATATGATCAAGATTTGGCAGTCACAAGGGATGTGGAATTAGATTTAAGTTATCCCCCTACAATCTTATGTAGCTTCGAATCCCTCAGCTACTGTGATCCTCCTTCACGGTAATATCTGTAACGTTATCCCATTCATATGATTTCCATGGAGATTGTCGCTTCGGCTCCGCTCAGCGACCGTAATCTGCCTGCTCGACAGACTTTTTTTTTGTTTGCTCCGGCCAACAGATTTGTACCTGACGAATCCTCTCAACTTAGCTCGTCGATATACATGATCAAGCTAAATCATTTGAATCACTGAGCCGAAACGACACCACCAAAATCCTAACCATTGTCGCTTCGGCTCCGCTCAGCGACCGTAATCTGCCTGCTCGACAGACTTTTTTTTGTTTGCTCCGGCCAACAGATTTGTACCTGACGAATCCTCTCGACTTAGCTCGTCGATATACATGATCAAGCTAAATCATTTGAATCTCCGAAAGTAACCGAAACGATACCACCAAAATCTCACAGATCGTTGAGCGTAGCCGAAACGAACCAATGGCAAATAACCACATATAGCTAGATCCAAAAAAACCGTTGACTCGACAGGATTACCGGTCGTTGAGCGTAGCCGAAACGACACTCTAATCACATCCTCATCCGCTTACCACTTCTTCATCACCGAAAAATCTGCGTAATACGGCAAGGTAGGATTGTCTGAAAAATTCTGACCAAAGACCTTTCCGCCTTTTGAACCAATGCCCGTGGATTTCATCCAAAAACTTCCCTGTAAACCAAATTTGAAATTACCTCCGGTGGAACCATACCAACCATCCTGGATCTCATGATAATATTCCTGCCATTGGCCGCAAAGACCACAATCTTTTCCGCTCCCGACAACAGGTAAAAAGGAATAGCCAGCACCGCGAGAATGAGAAAAGGTATGAAGTGTGGCAGTACTTGTCTCGCCCGCAATGGCTTCTCCTGTGTCACAGCTGAAACATAGAGGAATAGAAACGGACCATGCAATACCGGCCATAGCCTAGAGAGCCCCAACAGATGTGGGTACTGGTCAGTCAATCCTGAATACGTAAAGTAAAATAACAACTGATGGATTGCAATCACCGCCATCCAGGTCATCAGCACTTTATCCGAAAAAGATTTTCTTCTTTTGAGCAGAAGCAGTATAAAGAGGAAAATGGATATGGTGATGCTGAAAAGGAAATGCATAGAATAAACAGGTTGTCGTATTCATCGCCAAGAAAAGTTTGGCCCTTACTGCAATGTTGAACTAATAGGTCACAAGGTAGGGACATTTGATTAGTTCCTCCGGACCGGGAAAGGTCATGCAGAAAGACCTTGGCTTTAGGCAATATTAAAGGATAGCGATAAAGCAGGCAAATATTTCCCTATCATTGATGATGAATTCCACCATCCACCTGCCTCGTCTACTCCTTGTCTGCTGCCTTCTATGTTCAACGCTCAACTCGTCCAAAGCAGGAAACCTCCCACCAGGTTTTGCAGAGGTTCTTGTCGCACAGGAACTTGACCCAACCACCATGGCCCTTGCACCTGATGGACGGATCTTCATCACAGAGAAAATCGGAAGAATCCGCATTGTTGAAAACGATCAACTCCTTCCGGATCCATTTCTCGTTCTTGAGGTGGACAACTACAATGAGCGCGGCCTGAGCGGTATCGCCTTCGATCCTGAATTTGAGCTAAATGGATATATCTATGTGTACTACACCGTGAAAGGTGAAAACCATAACCGCGTCAGTCGATTTACGGCTAATGGCAATTACGCTGTACCCGGTAGTGAAACTATTCTGCTCAATATCGATCCACTCAGCGGCACGATTCATAACGCAGGCTCAATGGTTTTTGGCATCGATGGCAAACTGTATGTTTCTGTCGGAGACGGAGCTGATGGACAAGCCGCCCAACGTATGACTTCACTTCGTGGAAAAATACTTCGTATCAATTCTGATGGATCTATACCAGATGACAACCCGTTCTACAACGAAGCTACAGGTGTTTATAGGGCCATCTATGCCCTGGGTTTCCGCAATTCATTCTCCATGACTGTCCAACCCGGCACCGGGCGTATCTATGCCACGGAAGTAGGCGCCAGCAACTGGGAAGAAGTCAATGATATACAAGCTGGAAAAAATTACGGTTGGCCGATTATTGAAGGCCCAATCAATGGCCAGACACCACCAGACAATTATAAAGAACCTGTATTTTATTATAATCATGCAGACGGCTGCGCTGCGGTAGGCGCTGCATTTTATAATCCGGATGTAGCTATGTTCCCTTCCCTGTATGCAGGTAAGTTTTTCTTTGCCGACTACTGCGAAGGTTATATTAAGATCATGAATCCTGCGACACCTGGTGTAGCCGCTGTGTTTGCTACCAATATCAACCGTCCCCTCAATCTCCTTGTGGCCCCTGATGGCACCATGTACTACCTCGCGCGCGCAGGCATAGGCGGCGGCTCCGAAGAAGACAACACAGCCACTGAAAATGGGACGCTTTGGCGCATATTCTATACCGGGTCAGGCGCACCATTCGTTTCTGTCAATCCTCAACCGCTGATGGTAAGCGTGGGTGAAGATGCTCGCTTTTTTATACAAGCTTCCGGCGAACAACCATTGCAATATCAATGGCAACAAAATGGAGTGGATATTGATGGTGCAACATCCGACGAAATCATTTTTCAAAATGCTATGCTGATCGATAGCGGCAGTCTCATCCGTTGCATTGTGTCTAATGCATCAGGAGCGGATACTTCCCTGACTGCTGTATACAGGGTCACGTCAGACCAGCGTCCGGAACCAGAAATCATCACCCCCACCGAAGGCACATTATACAGAGCAGGAGATACATTATTTTTTTCAGGCCATGCACCGGATGCAGAGGAAGGAGAGTTGGCACCCACTGCGCTGCGATGGAAAATCGATTTTCATCATGATGAACACACCCATCCGGGCCTCGTCCCGACGGCAGGTATTTCAGAAGGCGAGTTTTTCATCCCACAGACAGGAGAGACGGCAGACGATGTCTGGTATAAGATACATCTTAGTGCTACCGATGCTGCAGGGCTGTCGAAAACGGTCACCAGGGAAATTTTTCCATTGAAAACACAATTTACGGTGCAAACGATACCTTCCGGACTGCCTGTGTTTGTAGAAAGTAATTATGTCATTTCACCAGTCAGTACCACCAGTGTCGTCGGCATCATCCGGCGGGTTGAAGTGTTGGCCTCGGTGATTGCCGGTGATTCTATTCGATTATTTACAGCGTGGACAGATGGTGAACCATCCACTGTCCGCACATTTGCTGCATCTGAGGATTCAGTGACGTTTACTGCCCAATATGTGACATACCCGCTTGGCAATGGTACAGGCATTCGTGGCTATTACTACGACTGCCCGATCGAAGATATCAATTACTATGAGCCATATGCATTTACCCGGATTGATACGACCATTGACTTTGACTGGGCGGAGGGCTCCCCTTCAGCCAACCAACTTGGAAATGATTTTTGGCTCGTACGTTGGGAAGGTTTTATACAACCTGTCTTTGATGATATCTATAATTTTCATGTCGTCGGCGATGACGGTATCCGCCTTTGGGTGGATGAACAGTTGATCGTAGATGCATGGGTACCACAACCTCCCACCGAATGGTCAGGCACAATTGACCTGAAGGCTGATACACAATATCCTATCCGGTTAGAGTTTTTTGAAGAAGGTGGGGGTGCATTATGTCAGCTTTCCTGGAGCAGCAATCGTCTGGCGAAACACATCATTCCAATGTCTCAACTATTCCCCGATAATGCTACGAGCACAAATGAAGGACACGTTGATGAAGCTGGAATAATCATCTACCCTAATCCTGTGCAGGATTTACTTATCGTCGACATGCGCGACCCGTCACTTGAAATCAAAGAGATTCAAGTGCTTAGCACACTAGGACAGGTGCTCTTGCAAAAGACTCGTGAACCTGGACAAGATAAATTGTTACTGGATCTCCGCGATTATTCAAATGGAATGTATTGGATTAAATACACCACCAACTATGGAAAAAACGGTGTCATTCCATTTGTCAAATTTTAATTTAGCTACCTTAAACTCGCTGAAATCCTGATCTGCGCCTGACCAAATTGAAAGGATGACCACACTCCATGCCATCATCATCGCCATCATCGAAGGCATCACCGAATTCCTACCGATATCCTCCACCGGTCATATGATCATGGCCTCTACCCTCATGGGCATTCACGAGGACGCCTTTGTCAAGACGTTTGAAATCTCCATCCAGCTAGGCGCCATATTTGCCATAGTCCTGATGTATGCTAACCGGTTTTTACAAGGCCTGACGATCTATTACAAACTGGCTATTGCTTTTTTGCCAACAGCCATCATCGGCTTCTTAGCGTATGACTTTATTAAAACGTATTTGTTCAATCCGATAGTAGTAGCCATATCCCTTATCGTAGGTGGAATCATCCTCATCCTTATCGATAAAAAAGTAGTGGCCGCTGAAAGTAAAACCGATGTACTTGAAAAAATCGATTACAAACATGCATTCTTTATTGGACTGATTCAATGTTTTGCTATGATCCCTGGTGTTTCAAGAGCTGCAGCCACGATTATCGGCGGGGTGTTCAATGGCCTGGATAAAAAGCAAGCCACCGAATTTTCTTTTCTGCTTGCTGTGCCCACCATGTTTGCGGCCACAGGATACGATCTGCTTAAAACGCCTCTCCACTTTTCGAACGATCAAATTTTTCTGTTAGGCCTTGGTATGTTCATAGCTTTCATCACGGCATGGATCGCGGTTAAAATATTTTTAAAACTGGTGGAGAACTATGGCTTTAAACATTTTGGTTATTACAGGATTATCATAGGAGTGGTATTTCTGATTTGGCTGAGTTAATCAACTGAACTTTCGTCATAGTTATATTTCAATTTAGGGCAGGTTCCTTTCTTGATAAGAATGGAGTATATTAGAGAACACTAAACGAAACAAGTATGAAAAATCTACCTTTTACGCTGGTCTTCACCTTCTTTCTTCACGTGGCCCTGCTAGCTCAACCGATCATGACACCCGACAGTTTGACGATTGATGCCATGGCAAAACTCAGTCCTTTGCGGGCGAGTGGTCCGGAACAGGATGGATTCAAATCGGAAGAGACAGACATACGTTTAATCAAAACGAAACAGTCGTTCAAAAAGTAAATCAATCTGTATTGGTCATCGATGGATTAGGAACCGACGTTGAAACAAATGAAATAATACATCAGGCCTTTGCAGTAATCTCTTATGACAGGAACGCTCAAAAATATCTTATGCGTGCCATCCGCGGCGATGGCAATTATGTAGATGCAGATTTTGAGGTCATCAAAGAAGGAAATTATATCTGGGGATTTACGCATCCCATGGCTGGAAAAATGAAATACACCGCCAATATCATAGATGGCAAATGGATAGAAAAAGGAGAAATGAGCAGAGACAATACGACCTGGTTTCCTTTTTTCGAAATGACACTTTTAAAGAAATAGTCGAAGCCCATTCGATTCCAGAACGATCTTTCAAAAGCTTATTGGCTTATTTGCTCAATAAACTATAACCCCATCAACCCGTCAACCTATAAACCCATCAACCTGTAAGCTTATAAGCCTACCAGCTCGTCTATCCGTTTACATTTTCACGACCTGGATCACTTTGCGCTGACCATCTGCAAGAATGTAGAATAGGTATATGCCTTGAGGAAAATGGAACGAAAATGGAATCGAATGCACATGTTGAAAAGTGATTAATTCCAATTGTCTTCCATAGACATCCGTAATTTCCATCTGTACATTTTCCCGAAGTGTAGACAATGCAATGAGGATATCCCCCTGAGTTGGATTGGGATAAAGCCTGATGCCCGATTGGGAATCTGGTTCATTCGATGACACCAGGATGAGCTCCACACAGTCCGAGGTATCAACACAACCATTAAGTGTCACAATCACGGCGTATGACCCACTCCTTGTAGGAAAATAGGCTTGTCCCACCGAATCCGGGATCAGTGTATTCAAAATACAATCCATCCATTGATATGCGGCGCTATCCTGTTGGGCTGAAAGAGAATGGTCACTGATCGTAATGCTATTGTCAGGACCAGCAATCAAAAGATCCAGGGTGACCACACTGTCACATCCAGCGGCATTGGGGACAACAAAGGTGTATATTCCGGAGTCCTCAAATGTTTCCTCACCATCCGGAGTTGTATAAGAAAAACATGTCTCTACCGCTTCTGATCCCGAGGAGGAATGAATAATCGTCAAATGGAGATTGACTATGCTGTCACACCCATTTGTACCCGAGAATATCTGGGTATAGACTCCTGATGCGGTCAACACCCCACCGGGAGTCACAAGGCTGTCACAAGTTGTTTCCGTGCGTTCAGTTTCCGAATGATGGACTATGGTCAGTTCAAGCGAGATGACACTATCACACCCATGCATATCTGGAATGGTGTATAAAAAAGAGCCGGACGATGCATAGACATTTCCCAATGGATCTTCATATTGATCACACTCAGTCCGTGTATCAGTGGTTTCACTGCTAAGGTAAATGGTAAGATGATAAATGATCAGACTGTCACATCCATCCGTATTGGTCAGGGATTCCACGTATTCACCTGATTGAGTCCAGGTATGCTGTCCATTTGGTGTGGTGTAGCTATCACAACTTGCGTTGGTGACATGAGTTTCATCATAATCATTAATGGTAAGGACCACCGTGATAATGCTATCACATCCAATAGAAGATGAGAGCGTATCCAAATAAGTACCTGTGGAAGTCCAAACCGCTTCCCCGTCAGGAGATATCAAACTGTCACAGGCTGTAGCTTCGAAGAATGAATACACCGCAGGGCAAACATTGATGCTGGCAAGGAGAAAATCATCGTCGCCATTGGAATTCAATGGAAACACATCAGCTGATGGATCGGCATCTATCTTTTGCGTAAACGATCCGGCAATGTAATAGCGGGTGGTTTTATAATGGGCTATTGCGGAAGCTGCATCCGATCCCTGTCCACTGATTTGATCCATTCTGCCAAAGTCACCATTTGCGTTCAACGAGAGCACGAAAAGATCCTCTTCCCCGGAGGTTTGAGCCCAGGAATCCGCAATCCCTGAATAGAAATCTGCATACCCTCTGAAATAACCGGAGACCAGGATATTTCCTTGATGATCTGTGCTGATATCAATTCCTTTATCGTTATCCTCTCCCCCAAAACTACGCGCCCAAACAAATATGCCGGATGGGGATAGTTTTACAACAAACCCATCATCCCCTCCCTGAGATGCCAGAAAGGTTGTAAACGTGCTTGGATTGAAATCCACATTTCCTCTAAACATTCCGGTCAACAGAATATTGCCGGGAGCATCCATGTGAATGCCATTCACTTCTTCATTTTCATTCCCTCCGATGCGCAAGGAACGGATATAGTCGCCCTGCCCCGTGTAGGTAGCCACAAAAATATCATCCAATCCCTGTGCAGTCAACGTAGCCTCATCAGGCTTGGGATTGAAATCAACAGATTCAGAAAAATGACCTGCCATCCATACTTGACCTGTGAGTGTCACTGTCACCCCACGCCCGGCATCTGCACCGGGCCCACCCATACCATGCACCCAAATCAATTGCCCTTCCGGAGTATACTTGGCCAGAAAAATATCTTCCAGTCCCCTACTGGTTTGGAGGTAAACGCCATCTGTTGGATCGAAATCTGCTGTTTCTTCAAAAAGACCAGTTACAAAAATATTATTCGTGGCATCTGTCTTCACTGAACGGATTTCATTGAATCCATCTCCGGTAATTTGAATCGCCCAGAGAAAATTACCGTTTTCATCAAGCTTGGTGATATAAGCATCACCATCTACTCCTGCAGATAATGGAAATACATTTGGGCCAGGATCAAAATCAGCAGTTCCATGAAATGAACCAGTCAATATCACATTGCCCTCCCGGTCCATAGCAATGCTATTAGCATGATCCATTCCGGGACCACCGATTCGCTTAGCCCAAAACACTTCACCGGAAGGTGAAGTTTTGGAAATAAAAATATCATCGTCACCTGCTGAAGACAGAATGTGCAAATCAATGCCTGGGTCAAAATAAACGGAGTTTTGAAAGTTGCCGGTCAAGAAAATATTTCCTTCAGCATCCAGGACCATATCGGTCGCCGCACTGGATCCAGTAGCTCCTATACTATAAGCCCAGTCCAATGTATGCGTAGAATGCAGCGGATTACCCGTTGGATTTCGACGGGATAAAATTTCAGTATCTCCAAAACGACTTTCGGTCCATGCGACCATCACAAGCAAATTCTCTACGCAAACAGTTGAATTCCCCGAAAATCCCTCTTCGGCCGAGAGTTGTCTGCGTGGCGTCCAGGCAAAACCTCCATCCGTTGAAAAACGTGATTCCACTTCCCAATTCGCAAAACCATCATGAAGTTCATGCCAGGTCAAAAAGGCAAATGCTCCTTCCATTGCAATCTTTGGCTGTAATGACTCTCTCGGTGAATTGGTCAGCCGAATATCTTCTGACCAGGTATCTCCGTTGTCAACCGAACGAAGGCCAAAAATTTCCGCATTGCCCTCCCGCAGATCTGACCAAACGATGATGATAGTTTTGCCCATGGCTACAGCGGATGGGAAATTTGATTTAAACGGATTATTGGTCATGCGAAGATCGGCACCCCATGACAGGCCACCGTCTGTCGATCGTTTGTAATAAATCTCATCATTCCCATTCCGATTGTCCTGCCAGACGACATGTACATCATTGGCCGATGAGGATACTGAAGCGTTAATTGAATTTCCACCATCATTTGTCAATCGCATCTGATCCCCCCAACTCTGACCAGCATTGAGAGAATGGCAATAGTAAATTTCCTCATCTTCGAAACGGGTGTCAGTCCAGACAAGATGTACCACAGGACCTGAAGTAGATAGGCAAGGAAAACCGGAATCAGCCGGATCATTGGTGATACGTGTTTCATCAAACCATGAAGTGCCTCCATCATAGGATTTTCGGTAATAGATATCATCATGCCCGCTACGCTGATCTGCCCAGGCGACATGCACTTCATTATTCCAGACCGCAATAGCCGGATAACCAGAAAAACTTCCATTATCTGTCGTCAGTTGTACAGCCATTTGCCAAGATATCCCGCCATCAATAGATCGTTGGTAGTATACCTCACCTTCCAAACCCCGTTCATCGGTATACACAAGATGGACAACGTCTCCATTTGCAGCCATGACATTGGCATTATTAAAGGAAGTGTAAGAATTTCCTGCCGAATTTGTGACCCTCTTCTCAAAGGTGAATTGCGCCGATAAGCCCAGGGGCAGTAAGAGTATAAGCGTCAAGGTGGTAAGTTTCATGTGTGCGATTTAAATGCTAATATGTAAAAATAAAATACTATGTAAATCCTTCTTTTAGAAAAGGAAAGGGAGGGCGTTATGGCTTCCGCTGGATTAAAAATCCATTACGGAGGGGGTAGAAACCAGGTCAATTCTATTCGCGCAAGGCTCTTATTTTGACCTCAGGAAATAAACATACAAAATTTTTCTCTTCTAGGAGGTCTGCCGGCTTCAATATTTTATTGGATGGCAGAGCTATCACCTATCTGAATAAACAATGGCCTAAGCTGATCAGGGTGTTGGAAAATGAAAGAATTGAACTTGACAATAACCTCATCGAAAATAAAATAAGACCACTGGCGCTGGGGCGGAAGAATTATCTATTTGCGGGATCACATGATGCGGCGCAACGCATTGCTATAATGTATAGTTTTTTTGGAACTTGCAAAGCACATGACATAAATCCTTACGAGTGGCTCAAGGAGACATTGGAGCTTATCCCGGAAACAAAACTGTCGGGACTACACAAACTTTTGCCAGGAGGCAATATGTAGTTCGCCGGACGGATACGTTTGTCTGATCATCAATGACAACGAAGGTTGTGCAAGCGATGTATTTTTATAAAAGCATTTTCAACATACTTTTCATTTCAAAACTAATATCGCGTTTTGAAATTTCTTTCAACTTGTCTTTAAAGTTGGTCCGCTTTAACCCCAGAAGTGAAAATAGTAAGGTCCCTCCTTCAGTATCATATTTACCGTCAATCAACTTACTTAAAATTAATGGAACGGACGAATGTATTTTTAATGTTGAAAAAATCAAAGAAAGTTTATTTATAATTTCAATGTTTTCATTAAGAATGAAATAAACCTTTAATTTATCAATGTAACATCTGAAAAGACTTTTGTTTTCATTTTTTAGTCGGAATAGCATTTCTTCTATTGCGTCAATTTCACCTGATTCAACTTTAACTATTAAATCTGTATATTCCATTTATTTAGCTTTAGGTTTACCTTGGTTTTTCCAATTTTCGTATATCTTATCCGCTTCATTTTTATTCTTTATGTCCTTTCCTCCTGAGCCTGGCTTCCCTTTCCTATGCCACTATCTCCAAAAATCTTTTTCAGGAATTCCAAAATCTCTATCTCTTTGATTTTGCTTTCCTCCTTTCATTTGATCATCATTATTCGTTTTTGAATACAGTCGATCAACTGTTATATAAGCAATAAGTGCCAAAGCCCCTCCCAAAATTATTTCTCCTGCTGCTACAGCATCAGCTGGACCAGGCAGCGGTGAATCTAATTGACTTGTAATTGCAGCGGCAGGCAGCGTAAAAGCCATAATTTGAGAGGAAACACTTGATTGTGGTTTTTCAGCTATAACTATTGCTGGATTTGTAGATCCGGAACCAAAATAATGGCTTATGTTTTTATTTTTGTCTACTAATGCAAAACTTCCATCATCCTGTTTTCTAATTGTTCCATCAATAATATTTGCCTTTTTATATTCCTTTGCCTCCAGCCTACTCTCAAACATCCCATTTATATCGGTGTAAAGTATTGGATTATTAAACCCGTATCTAAATGGAGTTTGCTCGGGAGCTAATTCTGCTAAGGGGTCAACACTCGTCCACCTTCCTATACTTGCCATATATATCCTGGCTCCATAGTCATACATCCCAAGAACTTCGTGACTCCGTCAAGTACGATTCAGAACCTCAACTATCACAACTCCTAGCCTCAGTGTAATTTATTTGATGGACAATAAAGATTCATTAAATTCTCTTAATCGGTTTTTAGGAACTCTTGAATATCCAATGGTGATCCCATTTTTAAGAAGTTTGTCTTTCCAAAACAGACCATTTTGACTAAAACCTTTTAAAGTCAATGAGTCTTTAGAATGAAGAGAATTAAACCTGTCATAATAAGTCCCTTGTTCCCTAATGTCCTCATAATTCATTGTGTTTTCAAAAGTAGTAATATAGATGTGTTTTATCATAGCCTATCATTCCCAAGCCCATTTCTTCAAATCCGTTTACTTTGGCGTGTTTTTCAAATGAAGCATACCCACTTGTTGCCCCTTTAATATCTAAATTTATATTTTTCTGACCTGGATAATATCTATCTCCCTGGAATATTCCTCCTGTCTTATGAACAAAAGTACTTGACTTAATATCTACTGAAAGAAGGTTATTATCAGCATCAGTATTGGAAGTAACATTTATAGTAGATGTCAACTTGTTGCCCGCAGGAAAACTTCCCATAGGGCCATCCCAAAGATCGCCATCTATATAACTGTTAAATGTAAAGGTTAAATCTCTACCTAAATAAGTTTCGCCTACTTTGGTTGTTGCTTGTGAAGTAGCATTCTTATCCCAATAAATTTCGCCATCTGCATTCTGTACCCAATCATCTAATTGCCCATTGAGTTGCATTCGATATATCCCTCTGATTTAATAAATGACTATTTGGACTAGGTACTTCCATCATGTCACCATAATCCATACGTTTACAGGTCTTACAATAAGGTACCTTAGACACTTATAAAGGACTTTTTAATCTATTGTATCTACCGCTTGGTTATACTGTGATGTAGTCAATCAGAAACGGACATTTCTATTCCAGATGAATGGTGGCTTACACAAAATAATACCCTGCGCTAACGCTATAGGCCGTGTGTTTTTTTCCTACCCCCCCTTACCAATTTCTTGAAAAATTCTTGTCAGATATTCGCTTACAATAAAACAATTCCAAGTTTATCGATTCTACCTGAACCCTTTACTGTCATCTTGTGTCTGTAGCAATAATAAATCTTACGGACAGAAGACGATCTCTAACATTAACTATGAGGTTGAATTTTGAGAATGATTTTGTCCCAAATACACTTTTGAAAGCGATTGTGTCGGAGATGTGTCGGAATGCAAGATTGCCAGAAAATAAAAAAGGGGCTAAAACCCCCATCATTATTAAGTGACCCCGGCAGGGCTCGAACCTGCGACCCGATGATTAAGAGTCATCTGCTCTACCAACTGAGCTACGGAGTCATTTCTATTTTGTTATTCATTCGAGCTTCCTCGAACCTGCGACCCTTCCGCCGCACTTGCTTTTTTCAAAAAG
>JAWXAW010000027.1:0-15204 GCA_034439675.1 Saprospiraceae bacterium
ATAAACGTATAAACATATCAACCTATAAGCTCATAAGCCCATAAACCTATAACCTTATAAGCTTATAAAACGTGTTTGAACTTGTTGTTGAATCTGGAGGCATGCGTGGGAGAACGTGTGCCTCCTTTTAATATTCAAAAAATTAGTCCTTATCGGATGATTATAAATCGGACGAAAGCGATCGGCGCATCAGGATCAGACGGAGAGGACAACTGAAGTGTGTACAAACCATTTGCGAAAGCCTTTGTATCAATTCCTGATGTGCCGTCTTGCATTGTGCCCGTCTGAATTAATTTACCGGTCATGTCAAGGATTCTGTACTGTTGATCAACGAGAACATTGGGGATGCAGAGATGTATGCTTTCATTTGCTGGATTAGGATAAACACTGATGCCAAGTTCTTTACCATCAATATTGGTTACAGAGGTAGTGGTATCCAGAATTTCGAAATCGATAAGTTGGAATGAGCAATTGTTGAGTGGCAGGCAATTGGTCATGCAACCAAAGACAGCGACCGCATATTCCCCAGGGGCTGTATATTCATGACTTATGGATCCTTCCGAATTTCCAAATAGTCCATCACCGAAATCCCAGGCGTACGTATTGGCATTTGAATTGAGCACATTAAAATCAACCACGACTGAGCCGGTGCCATCAAGGTAATAAGTCGTTGAACCAGGCTCCACTGTCCACGTTGGTGTCGGACACGTAGCTTCATAGACATACTCCAATGAATTAATGATGATGGAATCATTGGGGCCTTTAAGACCAATGGCGGTCATGACAGGCAATGTGTAGTTAGTATCAAACCACATATACTCAACCTGATCCGCGATCAGCGTGAGGGTATCTGTACCATTCTGCAAAATCGTATCCATTCTAAGAATATCAGATCGTAATCTAACCACATTATCAAAAGTATCATAAGGCGTCATTAACGTACCCCATCCATCTACTTTGGTCAACCTTGACTGATTTGACTGGTAGAGGATGTTCTGACCAGCAGGAGTCAAATCAAGTCCATAGGTGATTGATGAGGTCCATTCTTTTTCGTAGACAATCGGAAAATGTATAACGGTATCTTGATTTTGATATACGATAACTGCTTGTGTAGGTGTACCACCGAGATCAACTGTAAAGCCAATAAAATTTTCGAGTAGCAAATTGGAAACTTTCGACTGGTATCGCTGGAGATTATAAAGTGTAAAATCAAGGAGAAATAAAGAGTCTTTGAGCAATATGGCCTGATCAGTACTATTCCAAACCGCCAGGCAATCAAAAGTGGATAATCCACTGAGTGAACATACCGTCAGGAAATTAAACTGGTTGATTCCTTCGCTGGGTTCTACGACCTGATTGAGATGTGTATTCAGGTTTAGATTGGCACTTAAGTCCCAGGTGACGTCAGGACCATCCTGCGTGACGATTTCATTGGAGAAACCTAATGGCAGACGATTGTATAAATAAAGGTCACCGGGCTCGCCGTAATGGCTTGCTTTATATTCCTGCTGGGCAGATATCAACTGCGTGTAGAAAACTCCTGCAACTATCAGGATAGCTAGTTTGAAATTTTGCATGCTTAAAAATACATCAATATGTTCATATTTCAGCCTGCTCAGGACACTACTCTATATGAAGGAGAATGGATATAGAATACGAAATCAATACCATCCGCATTTTATCACCTTTACTGTGGTGGGATGGGTGGATTTATTTGCGCGAAAAAAATGTCGCGGTATTCATATTGAAAACTTGAAATACTGTATCAGGCATAAAGGAATGTTGCTTTATGGCTATGTAATCATGTGCAATCATGTGCATGCGATCATGGGTGCAAAGGAAGATACAAATGGCTTATCTGGTTTGATCCGGGATTACAAAAGATTTACATCAAAACAGCTTATTCATTGGGTGTTGAGTAAAAAAAAGGAAAGACGGAGAGATTGGATGATAGCTATATTCAGGCATGGTGCTTTTGAATCTGGAAATTTGGATCTGTTCCAAATCTGGATGCATCATAATTGTCCTATGGTCATCACTCAAAATAAATTTTTCAACCAGAAATTTAACTATATCCATCCGAATCCTGTCAAAGCTGGCATTGTGCGAAACCCTGAGGAATACATCTATTCTAGTGCTACAAATTATGCTGGGTTTGACGAAAATATTCTTAACGTTATCATTATTGACGACTGGTCAGTTATTGGACTCGTCGGATAAACTGGAATCAATCATGCTTTTTTTTGCGACTCAAAAAAACCATGATGTTCGCAGCCTCTGGCTGCGAAGTGGAGGAACTTGTTTGCAGCCTCCAGGCTGCCTTGAGAATACAATAGAACCTAAACCTGGAGCCCGGAGGCTCCCATCGGACATATTTTCAATCAGCCATAGACTTCTTTTGATTTTGCTCCCGTAGACAGAGGCTACTTTGATCGATTAATTTTTTAAAAAAATCAATCGATGGTGAAGGAGTAAAAACCTTGCGGAGCGGTGCGCGGCATAGTTGCATTGCTGCCCCAATTACTTTGCGCGGTCACATAGTATTGAATCGTTACGCCTGCCTGCCCACCTTGGAATGTTGCTTTGTAATGATCTGGAATTTCTGAAGGTTGGAGTTTGAGCTCCTTCCAATCCTCTTTGCCTTTGATCCTATACATTACTTTGAGGCTTTCCGGTGTGAGGCTGCCTTTACTGTAATCCTTGATGATGACATCCAATGGATACGCTGCAACTTTTGGTACAGTTACCGGAATCCGGTTGACACTGATATAGATCATATTCGGATCCCAGATCGCTCTTGTCCTGCAATGCAATGCATCACCGCCATTCCAACCGATACCTTCATAGATCTCTTTGACCTGAGGGCGCAAGGCGGGTTCTTTGGCAATAACAAATTCAAAGCCTTTAATCGTATATCCCGGCATCGCATCAGCCCATTGCTTCAATGCAACAGAGTCTTGTGAGATACCAAACAAAGGCACATAAATATTCCTGTTAAGAATCAGCGCATTGGAATAGGCGGCCAGCTCATCTTCATGATATCTGTCCGTATCGAGCCAGAGGATCTGATATGGCCGTCCAAAAGCATTGGTGATTTTGCTTAGTTCATGGGTGACAATACCTTCATACTGAGCACGGGCCGGGTGATCTGCCGGTGGACGCATCACAAAGATTCTTTCTTCATCCAACAATTTCATAAAACAGTCAATATGCTGGATACCATGATCTTCAAAATTGGAGATGATGTTATAGTTTTCAATCCCCAGAATCTTGCGGTTGTCTTTAAAGAATTTTTCGTCCGTTACACCTGTATACCGGTTTTCATTCGTAATGATACAAGTGGAGAATGCGGTGCGTTGACCATCGGAGATAACATTACCGCCGGTAAATGAAAACGGCAGACTAACCATGTCGATATCATTGGCTGATGCGATGTAATCCGGAAGCTTGTCATCCGCTTTGGTCAGGAGAATTTCTTTGGTGTCTTTGACATGCAGAAAGTTCAATGAATCATCACAAGCGAGTCCTGATTGCGGTGTAGAATAAACATATTTACCATCTGCAAGCAGCATATTTCCATTTGGATTGAAGACGGCATGTGGTCCCCAGTCTCTCGTCCAGCTGACATCAACCCCTTGCGGAGCGGTGATAAATTTGATCCTGTCAGGATAAATACCCCACTTCGTCAGCCATTTGATAGCATCCTGTTTTGATTTATGATCTTCTACCAATATCTGCAGCTTGGTATCCTTTGCCAGTTCGACAACCAATTTGTAAGGAATGCTCAGAGGCCATGCTATAAGCACACCTACTGCGGGCTCCCATTCCGCAACCATCCGAGGGTGATTAGTAGGATAATAAGGTATTTCTTGATCCGCTGCTGTCTGACCAAAGAAGGTAACCGACTGTGCAAGCAGGAGAAGGACTATAAAATTTCTTGTGTTCATGCGATTTTGGATTGCGTCCCGCAAGATAGGGAGATATCATGGTAAGCTGACCTCCCCACCCCAGGAGACGACAGGGTTAAGTTTTCATTGACAATCCTTGTTGAAAATAATACTTACAGATGTCCTATGGACTACAACGAGATTGCAATTCTTTTTCGTAATCTTCCTTCCAATATTTCTTCTTAGTATACAGCTTATACTGCTCCATATAAAACCGGCTTTTGGCACAATCACCATAAAAATTATAGAAAGTGGCAAGATTCCAAAATATACTGGTAGAAGAAGGTTTATGGTAAAGGGCTTTATGCATCAACGCTATCGCCTGACTAAGTTCCGGATTTTCCTGGTACGGTTTTGATAATAGCCAGAAACATTTTCCTAAATCTTCATAATACAACTCCATGTTTTTAGTGATGGTAGTGGTATCAATTGCCGTCAGGTTTAGAATGGTATTATATACTGAACTACTATCCGTTGCAGTACATGAAATACCTTTCATTTCATCCCTTATTTTCATATAATCTGTTTGCTGACCTGACAATACAAACACATTAAATAAAAGAAAAGTCAAGGTTAAGATCTCCATGTGTTCAACTGTTATCAGGTTTTATGGATTTTTCTATCTGCCTCATGAATTGCCTTTGGTTTTTGGATGCTTTGGCATTACCTCCAAGTCCGTTGGTGATGTGTACAATTTTCATTTCCCGGTTGACGATAAATGTCGTGGGATACCCCCAATCAATGCGAAACTTTTCATCTATGATGAACTTCCCGCTTTGGAAATGATCAAAATTAAACGGCTTAGTCAATACAAATTCTTCAATGTCCGCTGCTGCATTTAGTCCTATAGCCAAGAAATTAATATCGCTGGCTTTGTACTTGTCTACCATCTGGTTTATAAAAGGTATTTCAACTTCGCATGGTTGACAACCAATAAACCAGAAGTTAATAATTGAAATATTTCCCTCAAAATATGCTGTGTTGATTTCTTTTCCATTTATGCATTTCCCTGAAAACTCAGGTAATTGTGCTCCAATCAACCCTTGATACCTTCTCATGTAAACATCCATGGGGCCTTGTGCCCCTTGAACTTGTATAGTGTCTACAACACAGTTTTTATAAGCTTCATCATAGCTTACTATCCGCTCAGTCGCGCAAGAAATAAAAATAGAGCAGAGCAAAAGATATTTTAAAGGTTTCATTATATTAGACCATACGAATAGCCTGAAAAATACAAAGAATGGCACATAACTTCCGTCAAGTGCCATTCTTTTTTGGTTATCCTTAATGCTGCGAGTTACTATATGCTAACTTTTTTTATCTAATCTCAGCAAACCAACTCTTCATGCTTCATTTTTCATTTAAGAACCACACATCACACACCCCTCCTCCATCGTACACACAGGCCCTGAAGCCACATCCATCGCAGGTGTCATATTGTCCAGGCTGTTGCTCATAGTGGTCTCGTTTGCTTTTGGCTGCTCGATGATTGTGTCAACGCCTGTCATCTGGTTAGCATTGACATATTTACGCTGATGCTTTTCACTGAGGGAGAATTTAATCGGTTCCACAGCTGCTTTAGAGCGCAGGTAATACATACCTGTCTTGAGTCCTTTTTGCCATGCATAGAAGTGCATGCTCGACAATTTGGCCATCGTTGCATTTTCTACAAACAGATTCAGACTTTGGCTCTGGCAGATGAACGCTCCCCTGTCAGCCGACATATCGATAATCGCTTTCTGGCTGATCTCCCATACGGTCTTATAGCGGTCTTTCAAATCCTGCGGTAATCCTTCAATATGCTGCACACTACCATTGCTGACGATAAGCGCTTCTTTCATCTCCTCATCCCACAGGTTAAGGCGGATCAAGTCGTTGAGCAGGTGTTTGTTGACGACGATATATTCACCGGAGAGGGTACGACGTGTATAGATATTACTGGTGTAAGGCTCGATACACTCATTGTTGCCCAGTATCTGACTGGTGGATGCGGTCGGCATCGGGGCAATCAACAAGCTATTCCGCATGCCATGTTTCTTGATGTTGGCTTTGAGTTCTGCCCAATTCCAGCGGTCTGAAGGTTCAACGCCCCACATGTCGTACTGGAGTTCGCCTTTGCTAGCTGGTGATCCTTCAAAACTTTCGTATGCACCTTCTCTTTGTGCGATTACGTTGGATTCTGTAACTGCAGCAAAGTAAATAGTCTCAAATATTTCTTTATTGAGTTTACGCGCTTCAGGACTATCGAATGCAAAGCCCATCATGATAAAGGCATCTGCCAGGCCCTGTACACCAATTCCAATCGGGCGGTGCCGCATATTTGAGTTGCGTGCCTCAGGGATTGGGTAATAGTTGACATCAATCACTTTATTGAGATTGCGTGTCACTACGCGGGTGATGTTGAAGAGCTGTTCATGATTGAATACGCCATTGTCCACAAATTTTGGCAAAGCGAGAGAAGCCAGGTTACATACCGCAACTTCATCAGGTGATGTGTATTCCATAATCTCTGTACACAGGTTTGAAGACTTGATGGTACCGAGATTCTTTTGATTACTCTTTTTATTAGCTGCATCCTTGTACAGCATGTAAGGTGTGCCGGTTTCAATCTGGCTTTCCGTGATGGCGCTCCATATCTCTTGTGCTCTTACTACTTTTCTGGCTTTGCCCTCCTGTTCATATTTGTGATAGAGCGCTTCAAACTCACCACCATAGGTGTCACTGAGGCCCGGTGCTTCATTCGGGCAAAAGAGAGACCAGTTCTCATTATTCTTTACACGTTCCATGAAGAGATCGCATATCCAGAGTGCATAGAACAAGTCACGTGCACGTTGCTCTTCCTTACCGTGGTTTTTCTTGAGTTCTAGAAACTCCATGATATCTGCGTGCCATGGCTCGATATAAACGGCAAAAGCTCCTTTACGCTTTCCTCCTCCCTGATCAACATATCTCGCTGTGTCATTGAATACTTTCAGCATCGGAATGATACCATTGCTGGTGCCTCCTGTGCCTTTGATATAACTCCCGGTAGCACGTACATTATGTATGCTCAGACCGATACCACCGGCTGACTGACTGATCTTGGCGCAACGAGATAACGTCTCGAATATTCCGTCTATGCTATCCCCTACCATGCTCAATAAAAAGCAACTGCTCAATTGAGGTTTAGGTGTCCCTGCATTAAACAAGGTCGGTGTGGCGTGGATAAACCACTTTTCGGACATCAGATGATAGGTTTCAACCGCTGCAGTGATATCCTCGCCATGAATACCGACAGATGCACGCATCAACATATGCTGAGGACGCTCTACAACCTGACCGTTCATTCGTAATAAGTAAGAACGCTCTAATGTCTTGAAGCCGAAATAATCGAACGTAAAATCACGGTCATAGATGATGGCGCTATCCAACAGATCAGCATACCGATGAATAATGTCCATCGTCGTATCACTGATCAATCCTGCTTTTTGTCTGGTGATCGGATCTACATAATTGTAGAGCGCATCCATCGTTTCGCTAAACGATTTATTCGTGTTTTTGTGGAGGTTGGATATAGCAATCCTGGAGGCCAGGAGCGCATAATCAGGATGAATGGCCGCCATCGTTGCTGATGTCTCAGCGGCGAGGTTGTCCAGGTTTGAGGTGGTGACGCCGTCATACAACCCTTCGATGACCTTCATCGAGATTTTGATAGGGTTTACATGATCGGAGAGACCATACACGAGTTTTTTAACCCGTGCGGTGATTTTATCGAAACTTACTTCTTCTCGTTTTCCGGTACGTTTGATGACTTGCATGAGGGTATGGTATTATATTGTTAGGGGAGACTTGTTTTTGTGAAATGGTTAAGGGTTAAGGGTTAATGTGCATTGGTTGATGGATTATGTATTCGTAATTCAAACCTCTTTATTCGTTATTCCTTGTTCGTTATTCCTTGTTCAAAAGTCTTCGTCCATCGAAAACACCTGGTCTTCGCGGTTACCCATCACACCTGCCTTTTGGTAATCACCTACTCTCTTTTCAAAGAAGTTGGTTTTGCCGGCGATAGAGATAAGTTCCATCCACTGGAATGGATTTTCAGCATTGTATACTTTGGGTTGACCCAATGATATGAGCAACCTGTCAGCTACATATTCGATATACTGGCACATCATATCTGAGTTCATCCCGATCAGTTTAACCGGAAGGGCATCTGACACAAAGTCCTTTTCAATCATCACCGCATCCATAATGATATCCTTTACAATAGTTGGATCAAGGCGGTTGACGATATGATTATTATAAAGGAGGCAGGCGAAATCACAATGCATACCTTCATCTCTGGAGATGAGTTCATTGGAAAACGAAAGACCTGGCATCAGGCCTCGTTTCTTGAGCCAGAAGATGGAGCAAAAGGAGCCGGAAAAGAAAATACCTTCCACGGCGGCAAAGGCAATGAGTCTTTCCTGAAAATTGCCTTTGTTGATCCAGCGAAGGGCCCAGTTGGCTTTCTTCTTTACGCAGTCTAGTGTGTCGATCGCATTGAAGAGATAATCTTTTTCTTTGGTATCTTTTATGTACGTATCGATGAGGAGGCTATAGGTCTCAGAGTGGATATTTTCCATCATGATTTGGAAGCCATAGAAGAACTTAGCTTCGGTGTACTGAACTTCGCTAACAAAGTGCTCGGCCAGGTTTTCATTGACAATACCGTCGCTGGCGGCAAAAAAGGCCAGAACGTGTTTGATGAAGTGGCGTTCGTCATCATTTAGTTTATGGGTCCAGTCATGGAGATCTTGCTGAAGGTCGATCTCTTCGGCGGTCCAGAAGTTGGCTTCTGACATCTTATAAAACTGCCAGATATCATGGTGTTGTATGGGGAATATGACAAAACGGCCAGGGTTGTCGGTGAGGATTGGCTCGGTGGTTACTTCGGTCATTATGTTTTCTGCCATTTTCAATACTGTTTAATAAAGTTCTATACCTGATCAATTCCCATTCACACCAGAGGCGACTATCCCTAGGCTCTCTATGGCGGGCATTCCGGTCAGAGACAGCAAATTCCCGAGGGGAGACCATTTTTGATGGTTTATCTCAGGTAGGTAATAAATCCCTATAAGTTAAATAGGTAATCAAATCGTGGGAGGAGGCGCTTTTTGGTTGGATACGGATACACCCCCGATTTGATGGCTCTAAATAAATGAAGTTTTTATTTAATATGAAAACATTTTATCCACATCATGTGGAAAAAATGTATAATATGTTGAAATAGTGCCCCCTACACAGATAAAAAAAAGATGCCGCTGTGTAAAACTTTTTGAAAATCTAATGTTTCCCAAATGTAAAGGTGGAAATCGACCAAAAAAGTGTGGAAAAGGCTTGTTTTTCAGGATATTTTCTTAAGAAAAAGGCCTAGTTATGGAATCAGGCTCCCTGTTTAGAAAATATTCGTCCTCCTGAAAAACCAGACTAGAAGAAGACTGATAGAGGCCGAGATCATCAACACAAAGTAAAATGCCCCCGGGGTGCTCGCAAAGGGCACTTTGACGTTCATGCCAAAAAAACTGGCCACCAGGGTAGGCACCATGAGGATAATCGTGATAACCGTAAGCCGCTGGATGAAGGTATTGAGGTTATTGGACACAATCGAGGTGTAAGCATCCATGGTCCCGCTGAGGATATTGGTGTAGATGTTGGCCATACTAAGCGCCTGCCCGTTATCGATAATGATATCTTCGAAAAAATCTGCTTCTTCCTCATTTTCACCCAGGCGAAGGAAATCGGTCCGTTTGATTTTAATTTTCAGCAGTTCATTTGAGCCCAAGGCATTCACGAAATACACTAGACTCTTCTCGATCCGGAGCAACTGCTTCAGTTCTGAGTTACGGCTCGAATCATAAAGTTCATTTTCGATCACATTCCGTTTGACATTGAGTTTTTTAAGGCTGTCCATAAACCGCAATACATTCTGCTCGAGGATATGGAGTACAAACATCTGCTCATTAGCGGGATCAAAGCCTTTTACCCGGCCTTCAATAATCCGTTGGATAATGGGATTTTCATAAGGCCCTATCGTCAATACGTGATCCTGGGTCAGGATGATACCAATTGGCGCCGTAATGTAGATCGCTTCATTGTCCAGATCGATCTCATTGAGCATCGGGGTATTGACCAGGATAAGGCGTACGTCATCTTCGCGCTCATAGCGGGAACGCTCGTCGATGTCCAATGAGTCAGTAAGGAAATCTATTGGTATGGAAAATTCTTCCGCAAGGGTCTCGAGCTCTTCAGGCTCAAAGGGTGGATGTACATTGACCCAACAGGAAAGTACAGGCTTGTCCAGTTCGGTCAGACGTCCGTCCTCGATGTGATAATACCTGGTCATAACAACTAATGCCTTCCATTTACGGATGAATAATTTTGTTCAGGCCTTAAAGGTAGGAAAAAGGCTTGGGAGAAGATTACATCGATTTAAAATTATGAAAACGGATAGCTAGCTATGAGTTTGGGATTGCGGAAGTAGGGAGGGAAGACTGCATGGCAGGTGTGAGTTCGTATATTTACGAAATATATTTCGCCGAAATACCAACACTTTCTGTCTCTAGATTCCCCCTATATTTCTCAAGCACCGCCCCCACCCCAGGTACATTCGCCACCCATTGCAAAGGCATCCCATTTGCCCAGCGATAATAATCTTCAATGATTTCGGCCTGTTGTTCAAAATTAAAAGCAGAAAGGCCTTTTCCCCGGCTATATTGGACAAGTGGGTCAAGACCACCATAGTTATAGCCCCCTCCCCGGTACTGTGCCCATAGAGCCTCGCTGATATACACACTGCCATTCCGTTCATATTGCCACACATGCATGAGTTCATGGATGAAAGTATGGGGAGGCAATGCATAATCATAATTGATCGTATGGAAACTCACATAAGCACTAGCTTTTTTACTCCTTACGGGCATTGAGGTAGGGTCCATACTTATCAGGTGCAGCGGCAAACTTTTACGAAAGACAGATTGGGCAATGCTGATTTCGAACACTGACAATGCCCTTGACTTTGATTTGACAAGGTCCATGATCGTTTCATAAAAAAGACTGAGCGGTGTGAGATCAACGATCAACAGGATCAGCCCAATGAACCACCGAATGAAACTATCTTTCCCACGGGGCGATTGGATCCAAATCGTCCATCTACTTAATCTCAAAAAACGATCAGGCCACCTCCATCCGAAGTGAAGTAGTCTACCTCCAAACATCCTGAGGCGCCAACTCATCAATTATTGAAAATGAATGGTTTTGATTGGATTGATCTTGCTCACCAGAAAGGAAGGTGCGATCAGGCACAACCCTATCAGCACAAGGGCACCAACATTGACCACAAGCAGATGCCAGGGCAATACCATCACAGGCGCATAATCAAGATAATAATCTGTCTCATCCAGCTTGACAAATTTAAACCTGTCCTGCAGCCATGCCAGTCCAAGGCCGAGTATGTTGCCTATCAGGATGCCTCCTATGGTGATAAACATGGCAAACCAGAGAAAGACCTGCCGGATAGATCCATCCCGCGCTCCGATGCTCTTGAGGATACCAATCATTTGGGTCCGCTCCAGGATCAGAATGAGCAATGCCGTGATCATATTGATGATCGCCACGGCAAGCATCAGTCCGATGATCACGATGGTGTTAATATCCTGTAACTCCAGCCATTCAAACAGGCTGGGAAATTTTTCTTTGATGTTCTCCGCATAGAGATGCGCAGGAATTTCTTCACGATAGATGTACTCGGTGATGAGATCAAGGTCATCAATATTGTCAATCGCTATTTCAAGACCACTCACCTGCGTACTGTCCCATTTCAACACATCTCTTACACGTTGAATGGAGGCGATCGCGAATTTCGCATCGTTCTCTTCAAGTCCTGTTTTATAAATGCCTTTGATGATAAACCGTCGCTGCAATTGTTTTCCCTCACGTACAAAATGCAGAATCAACTTATCCTCCTCTTTCAATCGCAACCTGTCTGCTGTGATGCGGGAGATAATCAGTTCGTCTGCTCCTAGGGACGTCCATGGAGTAGCAGATTCATTGTACTGATTGATCACCTTCCAGTCGTAATCCTCACCTACTCCTTTCAGGACGATTCCTTCCATCTGATCATCATGGGTGATAATCCCCGGCAGATAGATATAAGACTGGACATGTCTTACGCCGCCTTTTGATTCAAATGGCTTCTGTCCGGGAAAATCAGGATCAGGGCTTGAAAATACCTGCTCTACAGATTCGATGGATTCAATCAGGGTTGAATCATAGACAAATGGTAATGCTTCATATGAGCGGATGGATCGGGGATCCGAAATATGGATGTGTCCCCAAAATCCGAACATCTTTTTGGTGATTTCCTGCTTGAATCCGGTCATCAGGCCCAGGGAAAGGATCATGACTGCCACTGACAATCCCACGGCACCGGTAGCTATCCACAAGATGATGCGGGTAAACCCACCTCCTCCTGATGCCATCAGTTTTTTTGCGATCCAGGGCTCGTATTTCATAGTTTATTGCTACCTCCTGCAGAGTATTCGGTCAAATATGAGCGCAAATTTCCATTTTTGCCCTGTCAAACAGCATATTTAGTAAAAACAAATGAGAAAGTCATTTATTGAAGAGTTGACCTGGAGAGGTATGATTCATGACCAAACCCCGGGTCTTGAACAAAAACTTAACGAACAAATCATCGTTGGATATATCGGTTTTGACCCGACAGCCCCTTCCCTCACGTTAGGCAATTATGTACAGGTGATGCTGCTGACTCATTTCCAGCGATGCGGTCACCGCCCTGTAGTACTGATGGGTGGAGCAACAGGTCGGATTGGCGATCCGTCAGGAAAGGATGCTGAGCGTGAATTGAAATCTTATGATGAGCTTGATAAAAATCTTGCACACCAAGTCAACCAGATGAAACGCCTCCTTGATTTTAACAACAAAGAAAATGGTGCCATTCTGGTCAACAATCTTGACTTCTACGAAGACATGAATGCATTGACCTTTCTACGAGATGTCGGAAAACATCTCACCATCAATTATATGATGGCTAAGGAATCAGTGAAAAAAAGAGTGGAAGTGGGGATGTCCTACACAGAGTTTAGCTACCAGTTGCTTCAAGCATATGATTACCTCCGGCTATACCGTGATTTTGATTGTATCCTGCAGATGGGCGGATCGGATCAGTGGGGCAATATCACCTCTGGCACAGAGTTTATCCGCCGCAATGTGCCCGAGAGTGAAGTCTATGCCTTGACGACACCTTTGCTGACAAAAGCAGATGGTAAGAAATTTGGAAAATCAGAGGAAGGCAATATCTGGTTAGATCCTCAAATGACCACCCCGTATAAATTCTACCAGTTTTGGCTCAACGTCGATGACCGTGACCTATCAAAATTGTACAGGTATTTTTCCTTGTTATCACAAGAAGAAATTGAAAGACTAGAGGAAGAATTTCTGGGCTATCCAAATGCATTAAAGGCTAATCTGGCGCAGGAACTTACAATACGGATCCATGGCCAGGCAGCATTTCAAAGCGCAAAGAATGTATCAGACATCCTGTTTAATGCCAAGGCCAGCAAGGAACAACTGTATGAATTGAGTAAGACCGATTTGCAATTGATCGCTGAGGAAATACCTTCATTCGAAATACCGCTGAGTATACTTGAAGGTGGTGTCAGCCTGATAGATGTGATCAGTGATTTCAGCACTGTGCTTTCCTCCAAGAGTGAAGCCAGACGAGCTATTCAGTCTAATGCAATAGCTGTCAATAAGGATAAAATAAGTGATATCAATGCCACACTTGTGTACGACAACCTCTTGCATGCACGGTATATGATGATTGAAAATGGTAAGAAGAATAAGTACATACTTCAGTTCAAATAAATTAGGAATCAGGAATTAGGAAACAGGAGTGAAGAATGAAAACTGAACAGGTTGTGATCAGAAAAGGAGCCGATTGTTATGAATTTCCCCATCTCCTTTCCCCTGCCTCCTGGATCCTAATATTATGGAGAGATGCCAGAGTGGTTGAATGGGACGGTCTCGAAAACCGTTGTATGGGCAACTGTACCGAGGGTTCGAATCCCTCTCTCTCCGCGCAAACAATCTTTCAACCGAGGCATGACAGTCAAGGATTCTTTAAAGATTTAAAAACGCTTCTCTTCGCAACGGCAAGCATCTAAAATTTTATTTGTGTTGATTTCATAACTTGACATGTCAACATTTGCTTCCTCGCAGGCTTTTTTGACCATACCCGGAGGTAACTCATCAATCTGTGCATATTGGACCATTTTGATAAATTTCTTTTCCTCAAGATTTTTGGAACCCAGATACTGACATACTACCTGTTTTTGGGTGATATGGAAAGAATCCAGTCCGATGGAAATCCTGTTGGTATTAACTTCCTGCATCAGCGTATCCGTATAGAATACAAATGGTCTGTAGATTTCTCCAAGCACAAGATTCATGGTGGTTTTCATAAAATTGAATCCTGGTTTTGGCGCAGCAGGATGATTGCCTATTAATTCCATGAGTGTTGCATAGATGGAAGGATGCAGTTCACCTGAATACAAGGCTTTCTGGATCATCCTGAGCACCCTATCGCTAGTCTCGTTGGTTGCCAGCTGAACAAAATGTCTCAAAAGGATATAAACAACTTCAGCCCATTGATGGTCATTGGCATAAAAGACTCCCAACATTTCCTCTCCGGGAAATCCATACTGATCGTAAAGTTTTTTAAAGAGAATAAAGTTTTGCTAGTCCACACTATCTCTTCGTGAATATATGGCTTTCCGGGTTTCATAGTCCTTTTGGCTGATGTCGTCATAATCCCTGAATGCCTGATCTAAAGCGAACATTTCTCTCAGCGACCTGTGAAACACAGTCTCCTGATACTTTAACTTCTTTTGTGCCTTCACTAGTTTGTTGATGACTGCCAGATTTTCTTTGCTGAATAGCCTGTTTGGAAGGTTCAGAAATAATTGAGCTGTATCTACATGCTTATCTATAATAAGATGGTGAAGTGCTGCATCATTTTTAGACAATAACCCACATTTCGCATTCAGGAGTATATAATTTTTCAGGTCTTCATAAAAAGGAATCGACTTGTGCAAGAAGGCCGTATCATATAAGGCAGAAGCCTGTTCAAAGTGATTATCGTAAATCGCCCGTGCAGCCAGATTGATATATTTGTAGTATGCTGCCAGATCAACCGGCATCGAATCTGGAGTCGTGG
>JAWXAW010000028.1:0-6100 GCA_034439675.1 Saprospiraceae bacterium
AGAAGGGGTTCAAGATTTTGAACCCCTACAAAAAATTCATCCGCCTTAGAAGGGGTTCAAGATTTTGAACCCCTACAAAAAATTCATTCGCCTCAGCCTTCCACAAGCTGATAACCCACCCCTTTCAGCGTGATCAGCTGGATATCCGGATCCATCTTCAGATATTTCCTCAATCGGGTGATATAGACATCCAGGTTACGTGAATTGAAAAAATGGTCGTCGCCCCAAACTTGCAGGAGGATCTCCTTTCGCTCCACCGGTCGGCCGACCATGGTAATCAGAATTTTCAATAACTCATTTTCCCGATGAGAAAGGCTTATGGACTGATCGTCATTTTGAATCACCATACGTACAGGGTCAAATGACAAGTCGCCTAACTTATACTGTCCCGGAGATAGACGTCCGGCCATCGATAGCAGATTGTTGATACGCGCCATCAACTCTTCCAGACTGAATGGCTTCCTGAGGTAATCATTTCCTCCTGACTTAAATCCTTCCACTACATCTTTCGATTCGCTCCGTGCCGTCAAAAAAATGATCGGTACTGCTTTATCAATGGATCTGATCACCTTTCCGATTTCATAGCCACTCAAACCTGGTAACATGATATCCAGAATGCATAAATCGGGCTGAACTTCGCGGTAAACTACTTCAGCTTCATTACCATTGGACACCCAATGTACTTCAAAGCCATTCCGCTCCAGGTGGTCTCTGACCAGCATCGCCAATACTTCCTCGTCTTCTACATACAATACGCGGGTCTTCGACATGGTCTATCCTGTGCTAATTGAGATTGGTGAGTGATATCTGATTCGGGGTATCCTTCCACGCAGGTATAGTCATGGTAAATGTGGCTCCGTTGCCGCGCTCACTGACCAGATCTATTTTGCCATGATGTTGCCTGACCACGTCAGCCACATAACTCAGGCCAAGCCCGTGCCCCTTGACATCGTGTCTGTTTTGTTGCGGCACACGATACAGTTTCTCAAATATTTTTTCGTGATAATGAGGGTCTATACCGATACCGTTGTCAGCGATATCACAGCGCACCGTTCCATTATTCCTTGTTAGCTGAACGCTGATGACCGGATGCTCCGTACTGTATTTTAATGCGTTGTCGAGCAGGTTGTAAAATACCCCGCTCATATGTGCCTTGTCACCACTGATGACAAACCCATCTCCCGTCTGTTGGAAAGATACATCCGCATGCTTCTTGTCAAACTGCACTTTCATATGATCCATCACTTCTTCCAACACCAACTTCACATCAAGTTGCTCATAGTGCAACTGCGGAGAACGGCTATGCAATATTCTTTCCACCAACATCGACAGGCGGTTGAGTTCGCTTTTGCATATTTCCAGATATTTTCGGCTGTGGGCACTTTGCAGATCGCCGGAGATATTCAATGATTCCAAGGCAACACCAACTGTAGTGATCGGTGTCTTGAGTTCATGGGTGATGTTGCCGACAAACTCATCCCGCAAGGCATTCAGTTGAATCTGTTGTCTCAGATTTTTCCAGATATAATAGAATGCAGCGCCGACCATGATCCACATAAACAAAGCGAAACTCATATGCGGCAACAGATCACCGAAGATGTCCGCTTTATATCCTGGATTGATAAGGGCGATTTTTTTATCGGCCAGCACATCATACTGCGGTTTGCTCATCACTTCACGGATGACTGTATCACCGCTCTGCCAACTGATCACTTTATAGCCAGCGTATTCACCAGTGCTGTCTGCAAGCCGGATCTGGGTCATCACCATAGCTCCAATATTGATCAGCGAGGTGTCATGGCCAGTGGTATCTGCCGTGAGCTCCTGTAGCAACATGCCTCTGACCGGATGGCGTGATTTGAATTTATAATCCGTCTTTTGAATCCGTCTTTCAAAACCGCAATTGTCGATGGTCATCAGCGAATCTTCCGTATTGACGACAATATTAAATCTCAACGGCTCGCCTTTTAATTGACCTTGATGAGCGTTTTGATGGGTGGGCAATGTTGATAACTTGGAAAAAATGAGGGAATCTTCGACATCCCGCATCGAAGAAAACATGACATGACTGAGTTTCTCCTCCATGTCACGATAGGAGTTGTTGTACTCATTACGCAGCCATAGGTATTCCAATATTCCCAGCAGCACGAGACTGAAGATCATGAGGAACCTGGCAAATGAAATATCGATATGATTGCGCATTGTCTGTACAAAAGTAGGCCAGAATCCGTTGCTTAAGCCGTTCATTAACAATAATTAACCTTATTCAAGGCAAGGCCCTTGAATAACCCTGTACCTTAGCTGCACAATGGAGACGCCTATGAAATTCCTATTTATTTCCCTACTGATCCTTTCTGCAACAATCGCTGACGCCCAATCCGCAGGTATGATTACCTACGAGGAAAAAATGGACCTGCACAAGAACCTCCCGCCAGACCGTCAGGACATGAAGGATATGATCCCTCAGTTTAACATCTCAAAGTTTGAATTGATCTTTTCAGGAGATGAATCGATCTACCGCGCCCAGAAGCAAGAAGAATTACCTGCCACCAGCAGTTCACCGGGAGGACCCCCCATGGGTATGCGCTTTGGTGGCGGCAGAGCTAACCGAGTGGTGTACAAAGACCTCGCAAAGGATACGATGATCGATTCAAGGGACTTTATGCAAAAGCAATTCCTGATTACAGGTCCACCAAAGCCACGTAAATGGAAAATCGGGATAAAACATAAAGAAATCCTCGGCTATAATTGTCTGGAGGCTTCATTTCGTGCAGATAGTGTGACGACCATGGTAGCCTGGTTTTCTCCTCAACTGCCTATACCCAATGGACCCTCGGACTACCAGGGCCTGCCGGGTATGATCCTGCAGGTCGATGTCAATGATGGTGAGCGCATGGTCACCGCTACAGAAATAAATATCGATAGTGTCGATACCACCATGATTGTTGCCCCCAGCAAAGGAAAAGAAGTAACGCCTGAAGAATTTGAAAAAATCCGTGAAGAAAAAATGAAAGAGATGGGCATGCAACAAGGTGCGCCCGGCGGCGGTCAGCATATGTTTATGATCAGGCAATAAGTAAAATCACAAATTTCAGATTATGTTTCAATCAAGCAAATGGAAACTGCTGTTTCTGCTTTCCTTTATTATAAGTTCATTTTCCCTTACAGCCCAGGTCAGCAAAACAACATTTAAAGGGATGCTTGAAGATGAAGCAGGCCTCCCCATTCCAGGCGCAACATTAATGGTACTCGATGCGGCCGATTCAACACTAGTCGTGTTTGGATCTTCTGATACAAAGGGCGCCTTTACCATTAAAAACGTACCCAAAGGAGATTATTTACTTAATGTTTCCTTTCTCGGCATGGAACCTGTTTTCCAACCGATAACATCAGGCCAAACCGAAGAAACAGATCTGGGCAAAATCAAACTTGTACCCGCGAGCAACATACTATCTGAAGTCGAAGTAAAAGCAGATTTTACCCCCATCCAGATCAGCAAGGACACCATCTCCTACAATGCCGATGCCTTTCAGACACAACCCAATGCCGTTGTAGAAGACCTGCTGAAAAAATTGCCCGGTATCGAAGTAGGTGCTGATGGAAAGATCAAAGCCCAGGGCGAAGAAGTACAGAATATCTATGTCGATGGCAAAGAATTTTTTGGTTCAGACCCAACAATGGCCACCAAAAATCTGCCAGCCAGAGCACTGAAAAAAGTAAAGGTATATGACAAGAAATCTGACATGACGGAATTTACCGGCGTGGATGATGGCCAGCGCGAAAAAACGATTGACCTTCAGCTCAAAGATGAATTTAAAGAAGGTCTTTTTGGCACCGCTGAAGCAGGATATGGAACCGCCGAACGTTATAATGCTAAAGCGGCCATCAATCGTTTTACGAAAACAACACAACTTTCATTTCTCGGACAGCTCAATAACATCAACCAGCAGGGCTTCTCCTTCAATGACAGGATGAATTTCTCTGGTGGTATGCGAGGGATGTCAGGTGGTGGTAGTATGCGATCAACAGAACTCAGCATCACGCAAGACGTACCTTTTAGCAGCGGCGTCTCCAATGGACTGATCAATACAGGTGCAGCGGGATTAAATTTCAACTGGCAAAAATCTAAAAAATTCAATATCCGCTCAAGCTATTTCTACAACGATGTAGACAAAAATCTGTTGGAAAATTCATTCAGGGAGAATATTTCAACCAACCCGTTTACTACAGAGGAAGACAGCGAGAGTGATACAGAAAACCGATCCCATAGTTTTGCGCTCAACTCAGATATCAAACCAGACTCTACCCAACAGGTAAAAATCAATGCCAGGCTAAACTTCGGCGATGGAACTTCCCTGAGTGAATCCTTTTTGCAAAATATCGTACCTATCAATATCCTCGAAAACCAATCACTGATCAATACACTCAATACAAGTGACAACCTCTCCCTCAATGCCAATGCGACGTACATCAAACGACTTGGCAATACAGGCAGAAACATCTCCCTCGGCGGAACAATAACCTCAGGAGATCAGCAAACCGATAGCCAACTTGATGCGCTCACCGAATACTTCAGCACCGGTGAAACGGATGCACTGGATCAGCTACAATACACCCTGTCGAATGATATGCGCCTGGATGGCCAGCTATCTTTTACTGAGCCATTAAAGAAAAGAAGGTTTCTTGAATTCAGTTACAATTTCAATACCCTCAATGCCGATTATGTCCATGACGTTTATGATGTGGAAAACGGTAACCAGGTGATCAATGACACCTTATCCAATTTCTACACCTCCATCTTTCAATATCACAGGCCGGGTGTGTCCTTTAGGTACAGTGGTGAAGTCAATACCATCAATGCAGGACTTCAATATCAGGTATCTGAACTCACAGGAGAATTGAGCAGAAATGAAACGGATATCCGGCAAACCTACAATCATTTACTGCCAAGATTTATGTGGCGATCCGATCTGGGAAATGGCAAAAATCTGCGCTTTAGCTACAACACTAAAGTAACACAACCTACCATCACACAATTGTCACCGGTACTGGACAACGCAGACCCCCTCCGCCTGTATATCGGAAATCCAAATCTCGATGCGGAATACAATCACAATGCGAGTTTCAATGTCCATGCGTTCAGTCAGTTCTCTGCCACTTCGTTTTTTGCATCCATCGGTGGGACACTGACCAATCACAAAATCATCACATTAAGGTCTGTGAATGAAGAATTCCGTGAAATATCTACCCCTATCAACATTGATAATGAGTCAGGGTTGAACATGTATATTTCGTATGGCCGGCCATTCAAGCCCATTCACAGCAGATTGACCATTGACGGAAATTTCAATTTCACGAACACACAAAACGTGATCGGTACGGATCTGCTTGATCTCAACAGATGGTCAAGGACGGCTGGCATCACCATTTCCAATATGAATTCACAAGTGCTGGAATATAATCTAGGCGCTAAACTGACATTTTCGGACAACTATTACACTTCAGACGAAGCGCTCAATCAGAATACACTGCTGCATAATTATTTCATCGATTTCACCCTTACCGTGTGGAAAAAATGGAGACTCAATGCAGGTTATGATTACAAACTGTACACCAGTGATCAGTTTGCAGAAAACCAATCCTTGCCTTTAATGCAGGCCTCCATTTCACGCTATGTATTGCCAGGTGATAAGGGCCAGATCAAATTTTCAGTTTTCGACGTCCTCGAAGAGAACCGGGGTATATCCCAGACTGCTACACCCAATTATCTGGAAGAGGTCAGGAGCAATTCAATTGGCCGATATGCCATGTTGTCCTTTATTTATTCTATCCGTGGTGCCGGTGCCGCACCTCAGCAAGGCGCCTTTAAGTTTATTGAGCACAGAAAATAAGGTAGGGCTAATTCCTTCCGTCGGGGGCGTATTGCATCCGCCCCCCAATTATAGTCAGGGGCGGTTTCCTTCCGTCGGGGGCATATTGCATCCGCCCCCCAATTATAGTCAGGGGCGGATGCAATACTCCCCTGACTATAAGAAAAATAGATTGCCGTTGGATGGAGTTTGCTCCGCCAACTACCGAAATTCTCAATAAGATACCGCTG
>JAWXAW010000029.1:0-7616 GCA_034439675.1 Saprospiraceae bacterium
AATGGTTAAATGTTTAAATGGTGAACAGGTTAAACTAAAATAAACTTCTAAACTTCTAAACTTCTAAGCTGATACCTAAGCAATCATCAATGCCCCCTTTCAGGGGGTAGGGGGTATGGCATATCACACATTGCCGTAGCTCAATGTAGTTCAATCGTTTCTACATCCGGAATATTGATTAGGGTCAGGGCGATGTGTTTGCGGTGTGCTTTTGATTTGAAGTCGTGGAATATTTCGAGAATATCGTTATCGATATACACACTGTTGGTACCTTTTATTTCTACTTCGGCGTATTCCGGAAGCGTATCTAACATCTCCATGATACGTTTTTTATTTATAAAACTTACGTTGAGTGCCAGCTCGATGGAGTAATGTTTGATATGGCCCACATACGTTTCTTTCATAAAATAGCCTGCTTTGAGTGTATGCTTGATCAGGAAATAGATAGCATAGACCACGCCGATGACCACACCGATGAGTAAGTCCGTGACCAGGATGGCAATCACGGTCACCATAAACGGTAGGAATTGTTCCTTGCCTTGGCGGTATATGGCAAAGACCATTTTTGGCTTGGCCAGATTGTAGCCAGTTCGCAGTAGGATTACAGCCAGTACACAATAGGGTATGAGGTTGATCAGTGGGACGGCCACTAAGACGGCCAGGGTCAGCCATAAGCCGTGCGTAAACGAAGAAAGTTTTGTTTTTGCTCCTGCTTCCGCATTGGCAGAACTTCGGACGATCACTGCCGTGATGGGAAGTCCTCCCAGCATTCCGCAAAGGAAATTTCCGGTCCCTTGCGCGACCAATTCCCTGTTTTGCGGAGTAATGCGATTGTATGGATCGAGTTTGTCGATCGCGGTGATGCTCAGGAGTGTTTCAAGGGATGCCACAAAGCAAATCACGATAGCATTACGCCAGATAGCTGCATCGCTGAAGAGAGGTGTAAAATCAACGACTTTGATTTGGGAAATAACATCATGGGGTATGTTGACAAACTGTGATGCATTGATGGCGTGATCAGGAAAGAGGTGATTGAATCCCATCGCCAGGAGTATGCCGGATAAGACCGTGATAAACGAGGTTGGCAGGAAGGAGACTTTGCCGGACAGATATCGCTTCCACAGGATCAGGATGAACATCGTAGTGATCGAAATGGTCACCGCACCTGTAGACGTATGATAGTAGAGGTTGTCTATATCTTTAAAGCCGTTCTTAAAGGTGAGGATATTAAACAGTTCATTGGTCCAGAAATCGGGTTGGTTATACCCTACAAGGAGTGGGATTTGTTTAGACATCAGGATGATGCCAATGGCGGTGAGCATCCCTTTGATGACGGCTGAGGGAATAAAATGGGTGAAGCCACCAAGCTTAAGAATGCCAATCATTGCTTGCAGGAGACCAGCTACGGCAACGGATAAAAAAAATATTTCTATAGCCCCTAATTCTGTGATGGCCGCGGCACATATAGCTGTGAGTCCTGCTGCCGGACCGCTGACACTGAGATCTGATTTGCTGATGAGGGTGATTACTACACCGCCGATGATTCCAGCTAATATACCAGAGTAGACGGGTGTCCCTGAAGCCAGGGAAACGCCAAGACAAAGCGGAAGAGCAACAAAAAAAACAGTTATACTTGCTTTGAAATCGTGCTTGGTAAACGACAACCAGTAGTATTTTACCTTGCGGCTATTGAGGTTCAAATCGAGGGACATGATTGCTACTCTTCAGAAAGCATTATCTAGTAAAGATAGAATTTTTAAGTGAGCATTTAGAAGGTAGAAGTGAGGTGAGCGCATGATGCATATTTCAAGTGCTGACTAGACGGATTTGCGTTTCAGTATCCATCCCCCGAATAAGGCGCCTGTTCCAATGAACAAAAAGAGAAGTAGTGCAAGTATTTGTAAAGTTTTCATTTGCATTGAAAATGAAAGCCGGAACATACATACAACCTCAGGGAATGCATGCTCCGGCTTCTTGTGGGAGAGAGAAAATATAGGACCACTACAAGGCTGTATTGACAATTTTATTTTCTGATACAAGATTAAGACTCCATCCTGGAAATAAATGTGACGGGTATCACATTGCCAGATGATTTTCCTCAATCTCCAAAGGTTGATTTGCTTTTCGTGCGTCAGCAAACGAGAGGCCGCTGGCATGGTGTCCCCACCACCAGCTAGATGGGATTTGCTTTTCGTGCGTCAGCAAACGAAAGGCCGCTGGCTTGGTGTCCCCACCACCAGCTAGATGGGTATCCCGGTGGTTGTTGGTGAGGATACCAACACCGGCACCTGAGGAGGAATTAGATTATAGTTTTTTCCAGTCAAGGATGACAACCGTCCATTCCACACCATCAGGACCGGTGTATTGATGGACAGGGATAAATCCGATACGGCTGTGCGCATTCATGGAACGTTTATTTCTGGTGGCAATTTCTGAAATGGCAAAATCATATTTGTTCTTGAAGCGGTCGATGTAGGCAGCATATATTTTTTTAAAGACGCCTTTCCCCCGATAATTTTTATCAATGCAAGCCTGTCCGATAATTAAGTAATTATATGATCTTACAGGCTTGCCTGCATACATGATTATATCAAAGAGGTCAAACAGTGGCTTAAGGGTCGGGAAGTCAGTTTTATTGACAGGATTCAATGCTAACACGTAAGCAATAACCTGCTTGTTGACTTGTGCAATAATCCCGGGTTCAATGTCATGCATTTGTTTGAGATCAGCAAAACTATACGCGACGGTCAGAAAGCCTTCTTTGTCTTCTATTTCATCAGGAACATTTATCGCCAGGTTGCTTTCTAAAAGGCTGAGTATGCCTTTTAATTCCTCTTCAGTCTGAACTATGGAATATTCAATCATATAGTTGCGGAATCAAAATAATGTAAGCTTGAAAAATAATCTTTTTCAAGCTTACTACAAACGAAGAGGAACTGTTTTTGAAAGGTCCTGCTGAAGCCATGAATCATTTTGCTAGCCCGGAGTCATAGCTTTTCTGGCATGATCCAGCTGTTCACGGGTCGAAGCTGTTGTTCCAACCACGGTCAGTAATTGAGAATAGTACAAGGTTTTCTTTTTTGTGTCGCCTGCTTTTTCCGCAGCATAACCGGCACCATAAAGTGAGTTAAATCGGTTGGGTCTGTTTTCAAGACTTTGCTCATATGCGGCAATTGCATCAACAGGTTTGTTTATTTCCATGAGCATATCACCTAATAGCTCTCGGGCAGGAAGTAGTTCGCCCGGAGAGACAGGATTCTTGACAGTGCTATCTTCCAGATCAGCTGCTTTCCGCATCAACACTAACGCTTCATCCTTCTTTCCATCGGCAAATGTCATCCAGGCGGTAATGGTTGTCTTTTGAGCTTCCATCTGGTCGTACCAGTATTTTGTTTGTGGTGTATTGCCAAGTTGGGTTTGCAAGGTTGTTAACCTGAATAAGGAACTCTCAGCCACTTTTTTATTACCACTCCTCCCTGCGCCAAGACCTTTTGCATAGTGGATGAGCCCTTCCCATTGCGGAAACTTCTTCCAAGCAAATTTCGAAGTATCAGGAAGGGCAAGCGCTGCGGCAGCGGCCCATTGATGATCTTCAAGGGCTATCCTTGCAGGCATGGCGGCCAATGCATAGGCTGTTGTGGCCGCTACACTTAATGGAGTAGAAATGGTATCAATACTATTAACGATTTTCTGTGCCCCCACATCATTTCCTAGTTGCAACATAGCATAGACTTCATAATCCAATGCATGAAAGAGATGTGGAGATACTCCATCCTTGTAGGGAAGTCGGACAGCTGATGCTGCTGATCTTGCATTCCATTCTATAGACTCCTGCCAATAGCCCAGGCGAGTAAAAATATGCGATGGCATATGCAATGCATGTGGAATCTCCGGTGCGATTTTGCCATAACTTCTTGCTACCGCTAACGCTCTTGTTGCCAGCGGAGGAACATCATACGCATGGATGGCATAATGAAAAGCACCGGGGTGATCAGGATAGGTGGCCATGTATTTTTCTGCCATTTCGCCGACTTCCCGCTGCACAGTGAAACTCTTATCGGCAGGGGAAACGGTAGCCAGTCTGAATAACCCATTGAACAAAGCGGCTTCCGGGTCATCGGGCAATTGGGCTGTTGCTTTAGCCCATCCTTGTTGAAAAGCAAATAAGCGCTCTGATTTAGGTTTATCGCTTTTTTCATAGAAGGCTGCCAGCGCTGCGCCATAGAGTTTTTCCTTTTCATTTTTTGCAAGCGCCATTGCTTTTTGCGAAAGCTGCAGTCCGGATTCCATTTCTTTTTCGGTGAGCATATCGGGCCATAGCGGATGGATGTAGGCCATGGCTTTGCCCCAGTAACCCCAGAAACAATCAGGGTCTTTTTTAATCACCTGACCAAAGGCGTAGCCTGCATCTTCATAAGTCATATGATGGATCAGGGCTATCCCGAATCGGATCAGGGTATCCGTCGCAGGACCGCATCCATCGGTGAACTGGACGGTGCCACACATGACTTCGGGTGTGAGGTAGACATTCTGTTCAACCGTTGCTAATGGTTGTTTTTGACACGCAGTAAGTAGAAAGAAAAGGGGTAGGCAAAACAGAAGATTTTTCATGATTGTAGATTTCAAATGAAAATCTGAAATTAAGAAAAACTCAGGTGCGAAACAAGATATTTTTTAGGTGAATTGTGAATGGTGAGTTGTGAGTTGTGAGTTGTGAATTGACATTTGTCAAGGGTGAGTTGTGAGGCTAGCTTGAGCTGAGCTGATTCGACGTATGAGTTGTGAATGTATGCAGTCCGCAGTCGCAGGCTGCAATACTTAAATCCGCGTGTCTCCCGCCTTCCGTCTCAAGTCTAGATTTTTCCGCCCTTCCGCCTTTTACCCAACTCTGAAGGACGTCATCGATATCGATCCCATGATCGTTTTGTCGTTGAAGAAGGAGAGGGGTTCTTTTTCATCTTTCAGGCCCAGGGTGTATAACAATGGCAGAAAATGTTCAGGGGTCGGGATGGAGAGTTGAAAAGCTTTTCCCTGCGAAGTATAATTGATCAATGGCGTAAAGTCTCCATTTGTAATCAGGTTTTTCATGGTGGTATTCGCTTCGATAGCCCAGTCAAATCCACTATGTTGATTTTGCCAATCGAGTATACCTAGGTTATGTACCATGTTGCCACTGCCTATGATCAGGACACCTTTTTTACGAAGGGTCGACAGTTCTTTGGCCAGTTCAAAATGGAACCGCGGATTTTTGGTGTAATCGAGGCTAAGTTGAATCACAGGTACGTCTGCTTTAGGATACAAATGTTTGACTACACTCCAACAACCATGATCAAGTCCCCATTGTTGATCAAGGCCCACCGTTGTTGTGGTAATTGTATTTTTTGTATCCATAGCTAGCGAAGGACTACCTGGAGCAGGATATTGGACATCAAATAATTCCTGTGGGAAACCACCAAAGTCGTGGATGGTTTTTGGTTTCTCCATCGCAGTCACATAGGTTCCTTTCGTCTCCCAGTGAGCAGAGATACAGAGAATAGCATTCGGTCGTGGAATGGATTGGCCAATTGCTCTCCAGCCTTTAGAAAATTCAGTTTCCTGGATAGCATTCATTGGACTGCCATGACCAAGGAATAGAATTGGCATTTTTTCAGAGGCCTCCAGCGGATCAGTCATCTGATGTAAATGTTTGAGATTCATAGCTGCGCCTGCCAAAGGTATTAAAGAGAGAGATTGAAGAAATTTTATTCTGTCCATCTTTAATTGATCAATGCTATTTCTAAAAATCATATGAAGCCTGATGAGCATTCTCACCAGACTTCATAAGTATTACTTTTTTGTCAAGTGCTATTCCATTTTTGCCAAATAGATTGGTTGGCAAAAATTATTGCGCAAGGTATCCGCCATCCACCGGGTAATAAGAACCTGTCACGAAAGATGCTTTGGACGAACTCAGCCACAGGACTAGTTCGGCTACTTCTTCAGATTCACCAAGGCGGCCTATCGGGTGCATTCCAGCTAGGCCTTTCATCATATCTGGTGTAAGATTTTTTGTCAGGAGCGGGGTATGAATATAACCCGGGCCTACTGCATTGACCCTGATATTTTTGTCAGCGTATTCAAGTGCTGTTGCTTTAGTTAGTCCGACCACGCCGTGTTTTGCTGCGACATAAGCAGGCGACATCCGGGTACCTGTATTTCCTAGTATGGAGGCCATATTGACGACCACACCACCACCCGCTGCGAGCATGGCAGGTATCTGGTAGCGCATGCCATAAAATACACCTGACAAATTAACACCTATTACTTTTTCCCATCCGTCGACAGGATATTCACCGGTCAGCGCGATGGGGCCACCGATACCGGCATTATTACATGCTATATCGAGTTTCCCATATTGCTTTATCGTTTGTTCCACAAGTAATCGGTTCTCTTCAGCTGAAGAGGAATCTGATTTGATAAAAATAGCATCACCCCCTTTTTCTTTGATCAATTGGACGGATTCATTTCCGCCTTTTTCGTCAATATCAGCGACAACCACTTTTGCTCCTTCCTGCGCATAAATGATAGCCACAGCACGTCCAATACCCGAGCCACCACCGGTGACGATGGCCACTTTCTTATCCAACATTTTCATTATTGATTATTTATAATTCTACTAATCTCCACGCTTCAAACACTCAATGTTAAAGTTAGGGTTTATTTGCTACAAATGAAAAGAAAAGTCCTTCACCGTGATGAGAATCTAGCTATAAAATGCTTGAGACGAATAGCTCCATTCTCATCACTGCGAAGTCGACTTTAAGATTGTCTCACAAGCTGAAACTCACAGGAGATACGGATCTCTTCACTGACCAAAACACCTCCTGTCTCGAGAGCAGCATTCCAGTTTAATCCAAAATCTGTGCGGTTGATTTTACCATTGACGGTAATGCCGGCTTTATGATTTCCCCATGGATCCTTCATGACACCACCAAATTCAATACTTAATTTTACCTGTTTTTTAATGCCTTTGATGGTCAGGTCACCCCAGATTTCATAGCTGCCATCGTTGTCGATCCTGTCTACCGCAAAATCAGAGGTAAAGTGGATCTGCTTATGATTTTCAGTATCAAAGAAATCAGCACCTACCAGATGCGCGTCACGCTTAGCGTCGCCGGTATCGACAGATGCCGGATTTAACCAAAAATCGATTTCAGCGGTTGTAAAGTCTTCGTTAGTCGTGTAGATGCTGGCGTCAAATTCTTTAAATGCACCCTTGACGTTGGTGATCATCAAGTGCCTTACTTTAAAACCAACTTCGCTGTGTGCTGGATCTATGACCCATTTTGTTTTTGTTAATTCCTGTGTTTCGCTCATATTAATGGTTAATGTTGATTGTTAAATGGTTAATGTTAAATGTTTAGTAAAATCTTGCCGCTGGATGGAATTTTCTCCGCCAGCATATTTGGGACTTTGGTTTTGTTGGTTTGTAAGCTTATATGCTTATGAGTTCTTAGGTTAGGAGATTAGGAGCTTAGAAGATTAGAAGATTTATAACTACTCCTTGTTCTCCCGCTACAAATGCCCTGCATTTTGCGGGATCATCGCTGAGTTTCGACTTGCTCCTTGCTCCTTGC
>JAWXAW010000030.1:0-5401 GCA_034439675.1 Saprospiraceae bacterium
CCATATACGTATAAGTGGGACAATGGTGCAATCACCGCTGCCGTAAAATCACTTACGGCCGGAGAACATTCCCTGACGGTCACAGATGCTAACGGTTGTGCAGCAGCAGTGACCGTTAATGTTTCTGAACATATTGCTTCACTGGGCGTCATCATCAAACAAGTCGGACAGATCAATTGTCATGGACAATCCACCGCATCATTGCGAACAGATATCAGCGGAGGCAAAGCACCATATAACTACTCATGGAGTAATGGACAAGCTGCAGCAACAGCTGAAAATCTCGTTGCAGGCACCTATAGTGTAACGGTGACAGATGTGGTAGGCACAAAATTTACTGCATCCTCTCAGGTTCAAGAACCTCAGGCTGTAACAATCACAACCATAGCCGATGCGCCAGCATCCACAAACGGTAGCGATGGAAAAGCAACTGCAAAAGCAACCGGAGGTTCAGGTACTTTTCAGTATGCCTGGGACAACGGGGAGCTCACCAATAAAGCATCAAAATTAAACGCAGGTAGTCATACTGTTACTGTAACAGATGCAGCAGGATGTTCGGCTTTAGCTTCGATCAACATCACTGAAAATATCCTTGCCTTACAAGTGACCATCGAACAAACTGCGAAAGTAACGTGCCACGGCAGTGCTGACGCAGCGCTGAAGACAATCGTCAAGGGAGGTAAAGAGCCATACTCATATGCCTGGAGTACGAGCAGTACTGCACTTGAAGCTGAAAAAATAATGGCAGGTGCTTACTCCGTAACTGTAAAGGATGCAGTTGGGACCGAATTTACAGCCACTACTATTGTCGCAGAACCTTTACCACTGACTATTGTGGTTACCACGGATGCAGCAGCTTCCACCAATGGTGTAGATGGTAAAGCAACCGTAAAAGCAAACGGTGGCTCTGGTACTTTCCAATATGCATGGGATAATGGTGAAACCACCAATAAAGCTATAAAGCTTGCTGCCGGCCTGCATATCGTGACGGTAACTGATGCAAAAGGATGTTCATCAACAGGTAGCGTTGAGATCAGGGAAAATATCCTTGCGCTGGAAGTGAAAATAGAACAGACCACTAGCGTAAAATGCGCGGGCACCAATGAAGGAAGTGTCAAAGCAATTGTATCAGGTGGAAAGGAGCCTTATCAATACAAATGGAATATTGAAGGTACTACCCCTGTACAGCAGAATCTTGCTGATGGCGTATATACATTGACAGTGACAGATGCCGCCGGGCAATCAGGGACCTTTGTCATTTCAGTATTCTCACCTGAGCCACTTGTGGTGACGACCAGGGTTGAAACAGCTGCAACTACAAATCAGCAAGATGCCAAAGCAACCGTAAGCGTGACCGGAGGCAGTGGAAAATATACCTATGCATGGGACAACGGAGAAAAAACGGCCAGGGTCATTACCCTGGGTGCTGGTCCACATGTGGTGACCGTGACGGATGAAAACGGATGCTCCGCAGAAGGGTCAGTTAATATCTCTGAAAATATCCTGCCACTGTCGGTGACGATTAAACAAGAAGAAAAAATAGCATGTGCTGGTCAATCTTCTGCTACGCTTCTGTCAATGATCACCGGAGGTAAATCACCTTATAAGATCTTATGGAAAGGACCTGCAAACGAATGGACAGGGGAAAAGGTAAGCGGACTTCCTGCAGGTCAGTATGCACTTCAGGTCTTGGATGCCAACGGTTCTTCAGCCACATCATCTTTTGAGGTCACGGCCCCAAAACCACTCACACTTACAGCCGAAGAAATAGCTCCTGCTAACACTGGAAGCGCAGATGGAAGTGTAATTCTTAAAGCAACCGGCGGAACAGGCAATTTCAATGTTGAGGGACATACATGGTCATCAGGTGCGTCAATCCATAAGATAGAGAAACTCAAGCCAGGGACCTACACGTATGTTGTAAAGGATGCAGCAGGTTGCACAGCGAGTGTTAGTGTGACGATTACTGAAGATATTCTTCCTTTAACCGTCTCGATCAAACAAACAGAAAATATCCTCTGCCCCGGTACAGCATCCGCGAAACTTGAATCTGCGGTAAAAGGAGGCAAGCCACCATATACATATGCATGGAGTAACTCGGCGTCAACTGCATCAGCATCAGGAATGGCTGAAGGAAGTTATTCCTTAAATGTTACAGATGCCATCGGGCAAAAAGCAAACGCTGAATTTAAAGTCACGGGCCCACCTGCTTTAAAGGTGGAACCAATCAATCTTCGTTCAGCTACCAATGACCGTATCAGTGATGGTAAGGGAGGAGTTGATGTGAAAGGAGGAACTGAGCCTTATACCTATAGCTGGAATTCAGGAGAGACAAGCTATCTGGCATCTAAATTGCCGCTTGGACCCGGACGGATTTTTGTGACTGATAAAAATGGGTGTACCTCTTCAGCAGAATTTATCATCAGGGAAAAAGTACTTCCGGAACTTACTGCTACACGGCTTGCTTCCGGGGAGCCTATCCGGATGGAAAAAATACAATTTGATGCGGACAGTATCGTGATCAAAACTGAGGCTGTGCCATCAATTGATGAGTTGTATGAGTTTCTCTATGACAATCCAACCATCATCATCGAAGTCTCCGGGCATACTAATAGTCTGCCTGCTGATGAATATTGTGACCGTATCAGTACTGCGCGTGCTAAATCTGTGGCCGATTACCTTATCAACAAAGGCATTGAGTCACGGCGTGTGATCTCTATCGGGCATGGCAAGCGCAAACCTATTGCGACCAATCAGACGCCTGAAGGCAGGAAGAAAAATCAGCGAGTGGAGATACGGTTGATTAAGATTGGGGAGTAGTGCAACGGATAAGGGATAAGAGATAACGGATAAGGGATAAGGGATAAGGGATAACGGCCAGATCTTAAGGCAAGAATGGTAGATACAAAACGTGGTTTTTTGGATCTAATACTTACGATTGACCGTGATTTTTCAATCTTGTTACCTGTATGATTGTCCCAGCGATCTCCGAATCAATTTTAAAACATTGATTGAAAATTGACCCGGAATTAAGCTAAAAAGAGAATTGTGTCGGAATGACAATACCCTACAAAGAAAAACAGGCCTTAAAAAGCCTGTCGTTATCCAGTGGGCCCACCTGGAATCGAACCAGGCACCTATTGATTATGAGTCAATTGCTCTAACCGAATGAGCTATAGGCCCTAAAGAGTGTCAAAGATATATTTTTTGTCCATAATTGGAAAGAGTGGGAAGGTAGGATGTTTGGGCCTAAAGGAATTTTGTCCGATTCACCCGCCATCTATCTCAATCCTTTTAATCATAATATCAGCATTATCAAGTTTTTGAAAAAGGACTTAAAGAAATCATCGCACGCAGATCCTCTATCCACTGAAAAAATAGCTTTTGCATCATCATCGATCTCCATGAAGCTGACAGAATGCACTATGCCTTGGCTTCCTACAGCATCTATACTATCATGAATTAAGTTTACAGCATTCCATTCCTCTTGAGTTTCACTTAATATCCGTTCGATATGATCAATATCCTTTCTGGATTTTACAGGTAATTTCAAAGTAATATCCGAATTAAACTCAGTATAGCGACATACGATTGGAAACGAAACAGTCCAACCAAATATCTTTCTGATATCTTTTCGCTTTGTTCCAACTTCCTTTAAAGAGGGATGATGCAAATCAAAATCTTCCCAATGAAACTCTAGGTCGTAACCAAAAATATTATCTCCAGGCTTAAATAAATTCTTACTTATTTTATCATACCAAATAATAGCCACCTCCATTCTCTTCTCATAAAACAACAATTCTGCTTTCAATTTTCCATATGGAACTGGAGCTTCTGTATGCTAGCTGAAGTCTCCGCCACCTTTCACAAGTAAAAAAAATCCTTTGCCATCAAACTTATTGCCTGTTAAATGCTCAAATTCAGATTGTCAATCGCTATTGAATTTCTCGTTAAACTCAATGCCCATTTTATAGGCATTCATGTCATAAAAAAAACTCATCCAGTTGTTAGCTAATTTTCTTGCACACATACGCAATGTAATACTGGTTTAACATTTTCACATGTTGCCTGATCGTCCATGAACCTTAAATGAATTGGCCAAAAGAACCGATATAAAAATACACTAATCATGACCTCTATCAATATGATAGTGGTGGAGGGCGAAGAAATGGGTGCTATGAAAGATGAAAAATCGGGGGAAGTTTGGGGTACTTAATTGATTGATTATCAATTGATTGATGAAATGCAAAAACAGTGTGGCACACCTAGGTGTGCCACACTGTCATAACTTATTGATTATCAATGCCCCCAGGGCACTTTTAACTAAATTTCAAATTCCAATTTTCAATCCCGCTTCCAGGCTGCAATTTTTGGCTCCTTTCTGACCTCGTGATACTACCTTCCGCTTCCATTTCACTACTTCCTAACTGTCCGAATCATATCCCGTAAAGCAACAGATCAGACAAACTGCATGGATAAAAGATTGAAATTTCATACGATCTCGATAGCTGGCAAGTAATAAACTTAATCTATTCCACTCATATTAATTCATCAGAGAATCCAATCTGTCCCATACTAACCCAATAATTCATTAAAACAAAAAAAGCCCGGCTCGATCTCCATCGCTCCGGGCTCATATAAAAGGATGTAATTATATAGTTGCTGTACAATGAGTTTGCCTGTGTAATACTGCTCATTGCTCTTTGCTTTTACATAATAGGTCCTGCAGGTAAGCCAGAAACATCAAGCACATGATTTCCACTGCTCGTTTCAAGCTGCCGTATCAACTGTCCGGTTGAATTGAATAGATGGAGAGACGCATTTTCTTACAGATCGAGCTGAACATAACCGGTTGCAGGATTGGGCCTCATCCTGAGCACATCAATCATTACAGGATCCACTGGCTCATAGGCTGTGGTCTCATGGTAATAATAGAAGGACCTGTCTTCAAGGATCCAGTCCTTTGACACATTATCATAGGCTAGACTGGATTGAGATGCAAGATGCTCATCCTTGAATTAATCAGAAGCGTTCAACGTTCGCTCCAAGCCACCATGATCAGTTGCATTCGATTCTTCTCTCTTCGAAACACGCTCTTCGACATTATATTCGTATCCAATGAATTGAGTAAGTTGCCAGTCAGGAGACTGAATGCCCACTGGGGTAGTATGAATGATGATTTTTAAATGAAGAATGAAAATCGAAGCGCAGCGGAGATCCCGCGCGTAGCGAAGCCGTAAAGCGGGAATGAAAAATTGATAATTGATAATTGATTCGCTGGTCCCTGAGCCTGTCGAATTAAAATGAAGTAGAATTCGACCGGGTCCCTGAGCCTGTCGAAGGGCAAAGGGCGAAGATCACTCCTCCCTCCGCCCCCTTTGCCCTTCGACAGGCTCAGGGA
>JAWXAW010000031.1:0-9518 GCA_034439675.1 Saprospiraceae bacterium
CCCATAAGCCCATAACCCTATCAGTTTGGTAGAAGTTGCCGGTAGGCAAACAAAAGCATTTTCACCTGACGAAACAAATGGCCATGCTGAGCTTCCACATTGATGTAGGGTATACCAAGTCTTCCGCAGTACACAGATAAACTCCCATCATCGGTCATCCTTGAATTGGCTTGCATCACTACATGATACTGGCCGTAACATAACTGGTCGAGTATCGGATATTCAGTCACAAAATAAAAATCATCTTTATCACGGACACACCCTTTGCAGACAGCCTCTGCCTCATCAGCATATTCTCCATCCGGCATATAACTTTTAAAACTATAGTTCTGATTTGTATTGTTATGCAGCGCGATCACCAGAGACCTTTCACCGATCCTGAGTATATTCAATAGGCTGTCCTTCCATGCAGAAATCAGTTGATGCGCCAGAGTGTCTGTGATTTTATTCCTTGCCAGTTGTTGCCATATCCCTGTATCTGTATAGATCCTGTTTGGGTCGATATGAATAGAATCTTCCCCGAAAAGAAAGGAGATGTTTCGTTTGCCATTATGCATGAGTTCATAATATCGCCCTCCTTTGTTGCTGGCAAGTATTCGCCCTGCCATGGCTGAACTGTTTTCATTATCATGCATATTGTATAATAATACACCTGAACTATCCTGTCCAAAAGATACCAGATGAATCATCGTACCGGACAATGGCATCCGCAGTGTATCCTGGCCTTGAAGCCAGGAAAAGGAAAAAACGAAAAGGCAGAAAATATATCCCTTCATGGCGCGAAGATAAGCATTGGACTAGGGTATCTTTGAACGCTATGAAAAGATACCGATGGGTGCTCTTTGATGCAGATCACACCCTGTTTGATTTTGACAAGGCCAGTGAAGAAGCACTTTCAGAAGTACTTGCCCTACATGGAGATGATTGGAAACAAGGCATGTATGCAGATTATAAGCGCATCAACGTAGAGTGCTGGACAGAGCATGAACAAGGCCTGATAGACCGTGACACACTTGTCTATGAACGTTTCAGAAGGTACTTCGCCTTCAGACAACTTGACCTTGATCCGGTGTCTACGCAACAGCAATATCTCCGCAGGCTAGGTTCCAAACCATACCTGATGCCTGGTGCAGAAGAAATCATGAACCTGCTAGAAGGAAAAGTTGGGCTGGGATATGTCACTAATGGGATGAGGGAAGTGCAACGTCCACGACTTGAGTTGATCGGATGGGATAAGCGGTTTGATGTCATCGTGATCGCAGGAGAGATCGGGGTATCCAAACCGCATACTGCATATTTTCAACACGTACATGAGCAAATCGGATCACCTGATCATGCACATGTCCTGGTGGTGGGAGATAGCCTGACGGCTGACATAGCGGGTGCCGCTTCCTTTGGCTATCATACATGCTGGTATAATCCAATGAAGGAAGACTGCCACCTGCGGCAGGATCCTGACTATACTATCTTACATCTTTCTGAGCTCAGGGAAATACTGCTCGCTAAGCCTGCCTCAATGTGATTGTGGTCGCGAAACGTATTCACCTCCGATACATAAGAGTATCAGTAATAAAAACACTAAAGGTATCATGGGCACTATAATTGGTGACAAACATATTAAATATATTTTTAATATGTCAAAAAATGTACCAATCTTGTTTTAAACAAAGGCAGTCACGTTGCATTTGTACTATATTACTCTTGTTCAGGATGAGCAAACCCGCTTATTTAAGGCCGGGAAACTAAAACAGGAATCGAATGAATTACTTGCGTACAATACTTAAAGCCACAACCTATGGATCAGTTGCAGATGCTGGAATACTCATTTTAAGGATGGGGGCAGGCCTGTTAATGGCTACGCATGGTTGGGCTAAACTTCAAGGATTTTCAGAGAAATCAGGGGATTTTTACAATTTTTTAGGTCTCGGTGACGAGATTTCATTAGCCCTGACTGTTTTTGCAGAATTATTCTGTTCGATCTTTCTTGTGCTGGGGATTGGCACCAGACTTTTCCTCATTCCGCTGATCATCGTAACGATGGTCATCGTATTTGTTGCCAATGGGGCTGAAACGCTCGGCGATAAGGAGCACGGCATTTTATTCCTGGTTCCCTATATCACATTGATGTTGACAGGTCCTGGAAAATATTCATTTGATTACCTGATCCAGCCGGACAAAGAGAAATAGGGGGGATCATCTCCACCCGCAGGCTAACTTTTAGGTGTAAAGTTGATTGTATATCCGGGTACTTTCCCCTTTTTAAGAGCCTCCATAAAGCTGTATTCAATTATGACTTTGTTGTCCTTTGTCAGGATGGCATCTTTATTGGAGCAGGAAGTGACCTCACCGGGTACGTGGATTACAGATTTGATTTTGCTGTTGCCAAACATCATCTCCATCATCCCCATGTCTTCACTGCCCACAAGGCTGTCGCCTGACATCCCCATTTCCGGAGCCATTCCGCTAAAATCAATAGTATCAACTTTTATCCAGCCAGCTTTCATATCTGCGTCAAATACCAGGAATGTTTCAGATTGCAATCCACCGCCTCCCATGGCCGGTAGCATACCCGAGCTGGATGCATTATCCATGGTTTCGACATACTTGACCATCTCCTCGAGCTGAGCTTTATTGTCAAAATTCATGACGACGCCCATGATCAGTGATGAACTGTTCGCTGGCGAGCGTAAGCGGAGGTTTATTCTACTGACTAGGTCCATCCGTGTCTCTTTTTGTTTTACACTGTCAGGTAAGATGGTGATAAAGGAGATCAATGTGTCAAAATCACGAGCGTATGCCGGGTCTGTCACTCTATCCATAATAGCCTGCATAGGGTCTTTTGGTTTTTCAGTAGTAGCTATCAATGTATCTGATTGCTCTCCTGCAGAAATGGTCACATCTTCATTTTGAAGGGCACTCATTTCGCCCATCCCTTTCATCATGCCCATCATCTCTCCGATATCAAAGGAAGTTTCCAGGGTACCAGATCCATTGGCATTGAGTACCAGATTTTGCTCTATGTCTCCACAACTGGTAAGGCCAGTCATCAAGAGGATTCCAAAGGTGGACAGCGTTAGAAAGGATTGACGGATATTCATAATTACGATTTAAGACAGTTTTCTGAAATTGAAAAGTGCATGGTCTTATGCTGGGAAAGTGCCCGGACACTCCAAAGGTAAAGATAGTCCTGAAGTTTGAAGTCCCGCCACGGAAGAAATGTAAACCTTTTGGGATTATTGCGGTTCAAGTTGTATAATTACAATATCTTTTTTTAATCATAAACACAACAAACCATGGCTTTTCAACTCCCTTCTCTTCCTTATAGCACAAATGCACTCGAACCGCATATTGATGCCCGAACAATGGAAATTCACCACGGTAAGCACCATGCAGCCTATACCAACAATCTGAATGCCGCTATTGAAGGCACAGCACTTGAAGGAAAAACAATCGAAGAAATCCTTGGACAGGTTTCTAAACAAAGCCCGGCTGTCCGTAATAACGGCGGTGGGTATTACAACCACAGCCTGTTTTGGGAGATTTTATCCCCGAATGGAGGTGGTGAGCCTTCAGACGCCCTAGCCGATGATATTGCGACCAGATTTGGTAGTTTTAATGAATTTAAAGAAGCTTTTGGCAAAGCCGCTACGACCCAGTTCGGTTCGGGCTGGGCATGGCTTATGGTTGATGCTGCCGGTGCACTCGCGGTCATCAATACCCCAAATCAGGATAATCCTTTAATGGATGTAAGTGCACTTCGGGGTACACCTATCCTCGGTCTTGATGTTTGGGAACATGCTTATTATCTCAACTATCAAAATCGTCGCCCTGACTATGTCGCAGCTTTCTGGAACGTCGTCAATTGGGATGAAGTAGCGCGCCGGTATACTGCCGCCAAATAAAATCATTCTGTATCGTTAAATGATCATGTAGAAACACGAACATGTAGAGACGAGATGAATCTCGTCTCTACATGTTCGCGTTTCTACAAGCAATATTTTTTTAACCGTTTACCATTTACCGATTGACGTTTATCGTCTCACGCATCACAAATTCAATCGCTCATAGAGATCGACAAAGCGTTTCACGGTCTGATCAATATGAAAATGCATGCGCATATGCTCCTTTGCATGGATGCCTCTTCTTGTCCGCTCTGATTTGTCTGAAGCCATCTCCGTGAGGGCTTTAGCAATCGATGGTGAATCTTTTATTGGGACCATCCACCCGGATTCGCCGTCTTTCAATAGGTCATGGTTGCCAGGTATATCCGTGATGATCGGTGCAATACCCAGGAACATTGATTCCACAACAGATTTAGAGAGACCTTCTCCATGGGTAGAGGTTTGTATAAGGCAAGCACATGCTGCGAGCACTTCACGGGCATCGCTCCTGAATCCAAGTAAATGAAAGTTTTCTTTATATGGACTGGAATCCATTGCTTGTCGTATCGAAGGCTCATCATAACCATGGCCGATAAACAGGAAATGGATTGGTAAGCTGGCAGGTATCAAATGCGTAGCTTTCAATAAGTAGGGCAGTCCTTTGAAGGGCCTCACATTGGCCAGAAAGCAAACAAGAATATCATGCTCCGTGAAACCCAGTGTTTTTCTATCCACGGGTAGGATGCTCATATACCAAGCAGGATCATGTCCTTTTGGAATGGTGGTGAGTTTCTTTCGTGCCCCTGCCATATTCCTGGACAGGATGATTTCAATGTCCTGACTGACACAGATAATATGGTCAACTCTTGGATGAAAATACTTGAGGTACATCATTGGATCATACCAGTGGGTCTGTCCAGCATATCCGCGGTAAGCAATCAGTTTTGCCTTACTGCCAGACAAAGCCCACACGGCATTGGTCAGGCCTTTACTATTGAAAGTATGCACAAAATCATAAGTGTACTCGTTTAGCAGATTTTTCAGGAAGCGGATATACGTAATGGAGATTTTTTTGGAAGGTGGGTTTTCAAAGACGGAAATACCATGTTCCCTGAATCGTTGATTGTAATAATGTGCATCCGCATGGGTGATGATATGGACTTGATGTCCCAATTGCGCCAACCTGATAAAAATTTCTGCCTCCGGCCTTGATGAGCCAACGGAACGGTAATCACTGATCACCAGGATTTTGTAGTGGTCTTTGTTTGCTGCCATTTTCGCAGGGGAAAGATAGGTGAATTGTGTTTTCGGAGGCGGCCATGAAACAGTTGTAATGCAGTAAATCGTTAAAATGAACTTAAACCTGTAACAATCCTATAGCAGACTGAGTCTAGGGGTGATATCTTTAAACCATGAAATCGCAATTCCAACTATCATTGCCCTGGAAATTTCTGGGTCTTCTGGTCTGTTTATTCATCTCCTATAGCATTCAGGCTCAGGGTATTAAGGGTAAGGTTGTGGATGTAAGCGGAGATCCGTTGCCCTTTACCAGTATCGGCGTCATGGGCACAAGTCATGGCGCTGCTTCCAATGTGGAGGGTGAATATATTCTGGCACTTGCGCCAGGCAAGCACAAGGTCAGATTCCAGTATCTTGGCTATAGTCCGATTGATACCACATTTACAATAGGCTCTTCCTATATTTCTTTCAACGCTGTCATGCTACCTGAAGTAGTGGCCTTGCCTGAAGCGATTGTATCCGGGAATGGCGAAGATCCGGCTTATACCATTATGCGTCGAGCAATAGCAAAAGCAACGTATCACTCTTTACAAGTTGATGAATACAATGCCATGGTCTATATAAAGGGAAGTGGACGTTTATTAAAGACCCCATGGCTGCTCCGTAAAAAAATCAATAAAGCATTAGCTGAAGAAGGGATTGATTCAACGGTAGCCTTCACACAGGAATCCGTGAGCAAGCTTCATTATATACGCCCTGATCAGTACCGCGATACAGTCATTTCTATTCGGACTTCAGGTGATGACAATAATACGAGTCCAACTAATTTTATTTATAGTAGTTTTTATGAACCAACAGTGGTGAATGGGATATCTCCCTTGGCACCTGATGCATTTGGTCATTATCGATTTGAATACCTTGGTTTTATACAGGATGGAAGTCACGTCATCAACAAAATAAAAGTGACCCCCAGGGCCAAAGGGGATTCGGTTTTTGAAGGATTTATTTATATCGTAGATAATGTATGGAGTATTCACAGCCTTGATCTGGCTACCTATATTTGGGGGATACGATTTGACATTCAGCAACAGTTTGAACCCATCATGCCTGACGTCTGGCTTCCGGTGCATGAGATATATGACGTTGGGGGAAGTGTGTTTGGATTTGCATTTGAGTACCAGTATTTCGCTAAACTCAATGATTACAAAATAAAACTAAATCCTGATCTGGAAGTTCCCGTCACCGTATTAGATGTGAAAGTAGAAACAGCGGATGCCAAAGCCGCTGAAGCGAAATTGAAAAACCGTTCATTTGATGAAGGCTTGTTGGGCTTAGAAAATGGCGAAGAGTTGAGCGCAAAACAATTGCGTAAAATGATGCGGGAATATAAACAGCAAGAGATCGAAACATTGCCGGAAGCAGATACGGTGAATTTGCCGGACTTGTCAACACAAGTCATCGATAGCGTAGCCTACAGACGTGATTCCTCCTATTGGCAGTCTATGCGTCCCTTGCCGCTGACAGCTTATGAAGTGAAAGGATATCAACGATTGGACAGCATCGCAGCCAACCCCGCTCCTCCTGAAGATGAAACTGAAGAAGGTCAGGATTCTATCACTGTCATGATGGGCGAAGATGGGTTTTCTGCTAATGTGAAACGCAGAACAGACTTCAAACTAACCCATTTGATCACAGGAGGTAGATATAACCTTAGTGATAAAACCTACCTTCAATTGAAGGCACCGCTTCAATCTATCAATTTTAATACGGTAGATGGATTTCACTTTGGGTATGAGTTGGAGTTCGGGAATAATGGAAAGAAACCTTTAAACTGGGAAGCCGGTGCAGTAGGGAGATATGCTTTCTCCAGGGAAGCGTTCAACTATGATGGCAAACTCAAGCTCTTCGGAAAAGGTTGGAGTGTACTGATGCAAGGGGGAAATCAAACCAGGCAGTATGGGTATGATCATCCGATTTATGCATGGGCTAACTCCACGTATACTTTGTTTGTCAACCGCAACTACATGAAGATCTATGAACAGCAGTTTGGCAGGATCACTTACAAACAGAATATTTCCAAAGCGGTTGGGTTTGATGTTACGGGTGAGTATGCAGATCGCAACAGATTAATGAATACCACGGACCTGGTTTTCTTTGATGACAAGAGTTTGTTGTATACGGATAATGATCCTGATCATCTTGCCGGAAATGATGAAGTGTTTAATGATCACAAGGCCATCATCACCGAAGGCGTTGTCTGGCTCAAGCCATTCTGGAGGTATAAAGTGGAGCGTGGGACAAAGCGCAAGGATTATAGCGATTCACCGATGCTTACCCTGATGTACAGAAAAGGCTGGGGAGAAGCGTATGATCCATTTGATCTCGCTACTGCCCAGTTTGACGCCAAAGTAGCAATAGGTGCAGGCAGCCAACTCAGTATGAGAATTGCGGCCGGAATGTTTTTAGGGGACGACAAGCCAAAATATTTCCATGATTTTGCCCATTTCCCCGGTAACCGGATGATTGGTTCTCCAACTAATCCTGTCAGTACTTTCAGGATGCTGGACTATTATTTATATAGCACGGACGAGCAGTATGCCTATGGACTCTTCAATTACCAGTTCAGGCGGTTTGGATTGACACAGTTTGATTATTTCAGACGCCAGGGAATCAGAGAGAATGTGATTTTCAATACACTGATTAGCCCGGAATCAAATCAGTATGCAGAAATCGGATACGGCATCAATTATATCCTTCGTGTATTGCGGGTAGAGTTTGTGACTTCATGGCAGAACTATACGTATCAGAATTTTGCTGTTCGGATAGGGGTCGCCACAGATTTCGGATCTATTTTTGGAGGGTTCTGATCATTAGAAGCAACCTGATAGTTGCTTGATAATTTGTCTTAGGTCTTCTATACGATTTTAGATTCCCGGATAGCTTTCTGGGATGCTTCGGTGATCACGAGTCGACCACTGATGCCTGCCCGCTCATCCAATAGCTGATCCCAGTGCTGAGTGTCATGCCACAAGGCTTGCTTCAATGCAAGCAGTGCAGATGAACTGGTGGCAGCAAGGCGTTGCGATAATTCATCAACATAAGCATCCAGATGTTCAATACTGTCAAAGACTTCCTGGTACAATCCTTTTTCCTTAGCCCAGTTGGCTGTCTGCCATTCAGTAGCATTGAGGGCTAGCTGACTGAAAGCACTGAGGCCTATCTTCCGTTCGACGGCGAGCCCGATGACAAATGGGCCAATACCAAGCGCAAGTTCACTCAATTTAATCGACCCATAATTGGTTGCCATACAATAGTCGGCTGCTGCTGCTATGCCAACTCCACCTCCAATCGCTTTCCCATGTACACGGCAAATGATTATTTTAGGACACTTCCGCATCGCATTGATGACGTGCGCAAATCCTAGGAAGAATTTTTTTCCGTCTTCTGAATTGGTGATGGTAATGAGTTCGTCTAAACTGGCACCCGCGCAAAAAGTCCGCTCTCCGCCTGAGCTCAACACAATCACATGGACATCCGGATTCTCACCTGCCTTTTTAATATGGGCGGCCAGGTCTGACAGGAGATACCCCGGCATGGAATTGTGCACCGGGTGAGAAAAGGTAATGACGGCTATAAATTTATCTATTGTGAGGGTGATCGATCCTTCCATGAGTTGGGTTTCAGTATTCGTTTATAAAGTAGCTAAGGGCTCAAAAATCTAAAAATTTTGAAACAAAGCCATGTAATATATAATTTTAGCATCTTTCAATCTTGCAGAAGGATGAAAATCTGGCCTAAAGAGTTCATTATCAGAATGGGAGAGACCGTCTATTAGGCGCCTCTTTTCTCATCACGCTAAGCGTCCTGGGGGATTAATATGGATTCAAGGGGTATAACCCTGAAATATTGAAATGTAAGATTTTTTCTTTTATCACTTGTAAAGTATTAAAATCCGCTCAAATGAAGAAAAGTAAAATTAAACAGGTACTCAATTTGATCAGGGTATACTTTACCAATGTTATTCTGGTATTTGGCATTTTTACGCTCCTTGATTTTTTATTCTTTGAAGAGGTTATGGATAATGAAATAATTTTAAGTAACCTTTGGAAAAGTCCGTTTATGGCTTTGCTATTTCTGTTTCTCAATCGAGTGATGGCTGAAGAAGATAGTGAGGTGAAGCACAATGTAATGCCCGGTGAAAAAGTATAATCATTGTGGAATTCAAAATTAATCTTGTAGGGGTTCAATATTTTGAACCCCTACAAGATTAATTTTGAACTCATACAAGATTAATTTTGAACCTCTACAAGATTAATTTTGAACTCATACAAGATTAATTTTGAACTCATACAAGATTAATTTTGAACCCCTACAAGATTAATTTTGAACTCATACAAG
>JAWXAW010000032.1:0-7458 GCA_034439675.1 Saprospiraceae bacterium
ACTTCCCGCCGCATTTTAGGCATGTCTTTCAGACATTCCTAAAATGGCGGGATAAACTTCTCGTCCCGAGCTGCTACCTGCAGTACCAGAGGCGGGACTCGAACCCGCACATCCTTGCGAACGCTGGATTTTGAGTCCAGTGCGTCTACCAATTCCGCCACTCTGGCAATTCGATGTTTTTCCTTCACTTTTGGAGGACTGCAAATGTAAGCTTTTTTACATTTTCCTATTTCCTATTTCCTGACTCATATTTCCTAGCTCCTATTTCCTGACTCCTATTTCCTGACTCCTATTTCCTGGCTCCTATTTCCTAGCTCCTATTTCCTAGCTCCTATTTCCTGACTCCTATTTCCTGACCCCTATTTCCTAGCTCCTATTTCCTAGCTCCTATTTCCTACTTGCCAAACAGCCGCATGATATCCAACCCATTAGCCAGGATCAACAAACCAAGAACCATAGCAAAACCAACGTAAGTAGCATATTCCATAAACTTATCACTCGGCTTGCGCCCTGTAATCACCTCATACAGGAGAAACATCACATGACCCCCATCCAAAGCAGGAATCGGTAGCAGGTTCATAATGGCGAGAATGAAAGAAAGTATGCCTGTAATCCTCCAGAAGGATTCCCAATCCCAGGAGGTGGAAAACAACTTAGTGATGGTGATAAATCCACCCAAGCTATCCTTCGCCTTGACATTGCCCCTGAACAACTGAGCGATACCTTTGAACCAGTCTCCCATAAAAGCTACTCCTTCAGTGATGCCGCCGGGGATAGCGCGGGCTAAAGTATATTCTTCACGAGCTGTCCAGCCAAATTCTGTAGCACTTTTCAATGCAATACCAATCTTGCCCTTTTCATCCACTTGCACAGGTGCCTCGAAAGGTTGTCCTCCCCTTGTATATCCGAGTCGAATAGTCTCTCCTTTAGCCTTTCGGAATGCCTTGACTACCTCATGCTGGAAAAGCGCTGGAACATTGTTGACGTAAACGACCTCGTCATTCTTTACCAAACCTGCTTTTTCGGCATTACTGCCCTCTGTCACCTTTTCAACTACAAAAGGAATCCTCGGGCCTATAACTTCATACTCCTTATAATCATTGGATGAAAGTATCCGTACAAATTCCGGTTCAACAGTCACCTTAACCTCATGATTATCGCGTGTGACAATGATTTGTTTAGCATTGTTTAGCACAATCTCCTTTCGCAACATGGATGGTGTAAACTCTTCAATTTTCTTTCCACCTACAGAGATGATTTTATCACCATCCTTCAATCCAAGTTCTGTGCCTAGGGAATCAACATAAATGCCATATTCAAGCTTATCGTTTTGAACATATTCCTTTCCATACCCCCAAAGCATCAAGCCAAAAATCAGGAAACCAAGGATAAAATTTACTGTCACACCGCCCAACATGATGATCAGGCGCTGCCAAGCCGGCTTGGATCTGAATTCCCATGGTTGAGGAGGTAGTTTCATCTGCTCGACATCCATGCTCTCATCCACCATTCCGGCAATTTTCACATAACCTCCAAGGGGAAGCCATCCGATTCCATACTCCGTTTCTCCAATCTTCTTTTTGAAGAGAGAAAACTTGACGTCAAAGAAGAGATAAAACTTTTCCACCTTGGTTTTGAACCACTTAGCGGGGGCAAAGTGGCCAAGTTCATGCAACACTACTAATATCGAAAGGCTCAGAATCAACTGAGCTATCATCGTCAATACACCCATCAGGTAAGATTATTTTTTGAAATCAAGGTAAAGATGCTGTTCAAAACGATAGTTTTGGCCTTTATGTTCCAAAACCGAGCGGCGAAATTAGGCATTTATGGGCGTTAATTCCCTTCCATGGTACTTCCTTCCCGGGCTGGAGGAGGCTGGAGCTACCGTTTCCCTCACCGGGGATGAGTGGCACCATTGTTATCATGTCCTGCGCATGGGCGAAGGCGATGTTATTCTGCTTTTCAATGGATTAAGCCTTTGTTTGGAGGGTTTGATCAAAGTGGCCACCAAAAATGAAGGCCTTATTCAACTCACACAGGATCTCACCTCTGAGTTTCTTTCGCTTCGCGCTTACAAACTGACAGTGGCCTTTGCCCCGACCAAAAATATAGACCGCACTGAATTTGCGGTAGAGAAACTTGTCGAATTGGGTGTCGATGAAATCTGCTTTCTGGATTGTGATCATTCCGAACGCGTCCATCTTCGAATGGACAGGATGGAAAAAATCGTTTTGAGCGCTGCCAAACAATCCAGGAAAGCCCACCTTCCTAAACTTCAAGATCTCATTTCGCCAACGATGATGATCACCCATTTTAAAAAAGAACAACCTGAGGCCCAGGTTTTCTGTTGTCATCTGGATAGTTCATCTTCACCATTAGTTCAAAATTATTTACCTCCTCATGACGTTCTTATGCTGATCGGTCCTGAAGGCGGATTTTCGAAAGAGGAAACTGAACAAATGTCAATGCGCGGAGGTAAAATGGTGACGATCGGCCCTTATCGTTTGCGTGTAGAAACGGCGGCTGTAGCGGCTTGCGGTGCAATTCACCTACTTAACGAGTTGAAATTACAATCATGATACAATCTTTTCTAGGGATCCTTCTGTTGTTTACCGTGCCTTTCAAACTTGAGGAGCCATCCCTTCGTTTTGCTTTGTTGAAATATAATGGCGGAGGTGACTGGTATGCCAACCCTACATCATTGACCAATCTCGCAGCATTCTGCAACACATCACTTGGTACCGATATCAATCCTGATTATGCAACTGTAGAAGTCGGCAGTGCAGATCTGTTCAATTATTCCTTTGTGCATATGACTGGTCACGGTAATGTGGTTTTCTCCCCTGCGGAGGCTGAGAATCTCCGCAATTACCTGATAGGAGGAGGCTTTCTGCATGCGGATGACAATTATGGAATGGATCCATACATACGGGTTGCTCTCAAGCAAGTTTTTCCGGAGTTAACATTAGTAGAACTCCCATTCGAGCATGAGATCTATCACCAGAAATTTAAATTTCCAAATGGTCTTCCAAAAATTCATGAGCACGATGGCAAAGCACCACAGGGATATGGGCTGATCTATGAAGGAAGACTTGTTGTTTTTTACACCTACGAATGTGACCTTGGTGATGGATGGGAAGACCCTGAAGTGCATAAGGATCCACCGGATGTAAGATCAAAAGCTCTGCAGATGGGAGCGAATATTGTGTCCTACGCCTTTAAGAGTTAGGATTTCAGATCGCAGCAAAGCAAAGATCCCGCCAAATGTAAAGCATTTGCGGCGGGGGGGAAGACAGAGGGCAAAACCTCAAGCTTCACGATTCACGTCTCGCGATACGCTACTCGCTTAAAAACCTATTCGCTCCCGGCGTACTGGTATACTTCTTGATATTCAGCCAGAAGGCCATGAACAAATAGATCACAAACGGAGAGCCGAATGTGATAAAGGATAGGTAAATAAAATACAACCTGATCGTGGCTGGATTGATCCGCATCCACTCCCCTACCTGCTGGCATACGCCGAAAGCCGATTTCTCCAGGAAATGTCTCTTGGTATCGAAGGCGTCTTCTATGTGGTTTAGTGATTTCATAGTTGTGAGGGATATAGGGTTATACGCTTATGAGGTTATGGGCTTATACGCTTATGAGGTTATGGGCTTATAGGCTTAAGTGGTTATAGGCTTATGAGGTTATGGGCTCTGGCTTCCAGTTCTAATATTAACGATTTAATTTATTTATTTATAAGCTAATAAGCTTCATAAGCTAATAAATTCTTCAACTTGCAAATCTAACAATTTGGGCAATATCAAACACACCTTGCGTGGCCCCATTGATCTTCACTACTTTTGAACGATGATGGAGTTAAAAAATTTTACCCTGGAAGCTAATATTATTGACCTGATCGACAGGAAATTAGGTTTTGGGTCGGTCCAGGTAAAAGACGGCTTTATTTACAAAGTGGAAATGACTGGTCCGGTGAAGGAAAATACTCCCTACCTCATGCCTGGCTTTGTCGATGCGCATATCCATATTGAGAGTTCGATGCTAACTCCACCTGCTTTCGCACGTCTGGCGGTCAGACATGGTACAGTAGCAACAGTTTCTGACCCGCACGAGATCGCCAATGTCTGTGGTATAGAGGGGGTCAGATATATGGCAGACCTTGGACGTAAATCAGGATTTAAGTTTTTCTTCGGGGCACCTTCTTGTGTGCCCGCCACAACTTTCGAAACTGCCGGGGCTGAGATCACGGCTGATGACATCCGGCAGTTGTTTGAAGAAGGCTCATGCAGTTACCTGTCCGAGATGATGAACTATCCCGCTGTCCTGGCGAGAGATCCACTCGTGATGGACAAGATCAAGGTGGCGCAAGAGCGTGGGCTTCCTGTCGATGGACATGCACCCGGGTTAAAAGGAAAAGAAGCACACCAATATGCAACTGCCGGAATCACCACAGATCATGAATGCACAAGCCTGGAGGAAGCTATTGATAAAATAGATGCAGGCATACGCATCCTCATTCGTGAAGGCAGCGCGGCAAAAAATTACAACGCACTACATTCCCTGATAGAAACCCATTCGGAAAATGTAATGTTTTGTTCGGACGACAAACATCCGGATGACCTCTTGCATGGTCACATCAATCAACTAGTGATGCGATCTTTGTCGCATGGATATAACCTGATAGACGTATTGCAAATTGCGTGTGTAAATCCTGTTCACCATTACAGACTAGATCTAGGTCTTCTGCAACCAGGCGATCCTGCAGACTTGATTATGATCGAAGACCTAGACACATTCAAGGTGGTGAGCACCTGGCTTGATGGGCACAAGGTATATGACAATGGAATAGTCCACTTGCCAGATGTCGATATTCCGGTGATCAACTCATTTGGTATAGAAAAGATATATGCATATGATCTTCAATTGATTCTCCGGTCCGCGCCTGCAAAAATCATCGTAGCAATTGATGGTGCTATCGTGACCCAGCAAGAAGAAGCAAATATGGATGAAGGACCTTTTGAAAGCGACACCACACGCGACATCCTTAAACTCGTGGTGATCAATCGGTATACAAAAGCCCCGCCTGCTGTTGCGCTTATTAAAGGTTTTGGATTGAAGAGCGGGGCTATTGCTTCTAGCGTCGCGCATGATTCACACAATATCATAGCGGTCGGCACCAATGACAAGGATCTGTCAGCATGTATCAACCAGATCATTGAAGCAAGAGGTGGGCTGTGCGTCATGGGAAGGATGCAGGGTATCCCGGACCAACTGGATACGCCGATGATGTCCACTTTTGAATTTGACGATATGGCTTTTAAAAGTCTTTGCGTGCCATTACCTGTCGGTGGGCTAATGTCGGATTCAGCTGATGGAGAAACCATCGGCAGGCTATATAGATCCGCAGATTTGATGTCAAAAAAATGGCTTGGCTCTACACTTTCGGCTCCATTTATGACTCTGTCTTTTATGGCACTATTGGTCATCCCCTCTATGAAACTCAGCGACCTTGGCTTGTTTGATGGCAGCAAATTCCAGTTTGCGCCACTTCAATAAATGTATGCAGTGCGGATCTTCAAAAAAAAAATTATCTGTGTTAAAAAGGTTTTATTACCTTTCTGCCATTGGTTGCATTTATATAACAAAGAGATCCCGAGCTCTGATCAACATTAGTGAACACTTTGCCGCCAATTACCAGAACACATTTTGATCCATTCACCCCACATGGGGTTAGCTCGCATCTTCTCACATTAAAACTTTTTGTTATATGAAAAAACTGATTTATTTGTTTCTCCTTAGCCCGGTCATCGCCTTCTCACAGGCTGGAACCGAACTCATCTTCGAAATTGCCACACATTCGGTAGACCGCGATAATGCGGCTCAGGTGGAGCATGCCATGGGTGCTCACAACAAAAAATACCATGCCTCAGGCCCGAATGGTGTCCGGGTGTATACTGTACAGTCCGGGCATGATTCCGGTAAGTATAAATGGGTGATGGGCCCTGGGCCCTGGAGTGCACTGGATACACGGCCATCTGATGACAGCCATAATTCGGATTGGGAGGCCAATGTGGCAAGGTATCTTGGCGAAGAAAACAACGCAGAATACATCAGCTTGGATCCCTCTCTTTCCAGATTCCCTATTGACTTCAACGTAGATAAGTTATTTGTTCGCTACGTCGATGTGGCAAGGGGCAAAATGGATGAAGCCAAGGAAATACTGAAAAAGATTACCAGGGTGTATACAGAAAAAATTTCCGGTGAGACCTATGGAATCTATTTCAATGAAATCCCAAGTACCAGTGCCGGACGTGACATCACGATCGTATCTTTCTTTGACAAATATGCCTGGATGGGCAAGGATGATGGATTCAATGCAAAGTATGATGAAATCTTTGGCAAGGGCAGTGTAGAAACGATGTGGGACCAATGGCAGACAATCACCATTGCCCAGGAATGCGAAATCTGGGAATACCAGGAAGAACTCAGCGGATTACCTCCAATGGTAAAGGCAGCAGAAAGAAAATAAAATAGTAATCAATACAAAACGAAGAGCCGGCGGTCAGAAGTGATCTCCGGCTTTTTTATTCACTTTCCCCACCTTTCAAGGCAAGAAAAGCTAGTAGGAATGGGCTTCCGGACCTCAACAGGTGTTTTGAACCTATCTTTCGGAAAATGGTTAATACCTTCGTTTACTTAAACATCAGATAACCCTTATCATGGCTGAAGACAAGAATCAACCCAACCAACTCAATATCGAACTCCCGGAAGAAATCGCAGAAGGCATTTATGCCAATCTGGCCATTATCTCCCACTCCCACTCTGAATTTGTCGTGGATTTTATCCGAATGATGCCTAATGTGCCAAAAGCTAAAGTCAAAGCACGCGTCATCCTGACCCCACAACACGCCAAACGTCTTATGAAGGCCCTGGCCGAAAACATCAAGAAGTTTGAAAACCAGTTTGGCAAAATCGAGGAGTCAGATCAGAATGTCTCCTTTCCACCAATGAATTTCAATACACCAAAAGCGCAAGCTTAATGTGCAGTCGACAGTAAACAGTCAGCTGTTTACAGTCAACTGTTTACAGTCAACAGTCAACTGCATACAGTCAACTGTAAACAGTCAACAGGCAGATGTAAATAGTCAACTGTAAAGATTAAACAGTCAGCAGTTTGTATTCTGTTTGAAGTTTGTAGTCTCTCTTATATGTAAGGCACTCAACAAATTATTGCAGGAAACACACAGTATGTTGCAGGAGCAAACTCCTGCAACGGCCACGTGCGAGGAGCAAACTCCATGTTGGTCCCCTGCGAGGAGCCTGCTACCGCAATAGCAACCCATCAACACATCAACACATCAACCTATCAACACATCAACCCATCAACCCATGCTTCGGCTTCGTTCAGCACAAGTCAACCTATCAACCCATCAACCTATCAACCCATCAACC
>JAWXAW010000033.1:0-6124 GCA_034439675.1 Saprospiraceae bacterium
GGGGTTCAGCCCTTTACATTTTCACGTTGATAGTTGTTTAATATGGTCCTAATGTAAAAACCATAATCCCCCCAAGCCCTGTAAGGGCGCTCCATTAGGAAAGGGGTTCAGCCCTTTACGGTCTTTTGCATGGTTATATCTACTTTTGCCCCCTCAATGGAAACAGAGCGATTGGAAGAAGCACAGGAAAACGGCCTGGTCCGCATCGAAGTCCTCGACCGCGATGACCACATGCATCACCTCGAGATTCCCCCGGATATAGGTCTCAATGTCATGGAAGCATGCAAAGCCAACGAACTCCCCATCCTCGGCACCTGCGGCGGTATGGCTCTTTGCGGTAGTTGCCATGTCTATGTCCTCAGCGACCACCACCTCAGCAACAAGTCCGACGAAGAAGAAGAAATGCTTGACAAACTATATACCTCCAAAGACAACAGTCGCCTTTGCTGCCAGGTCCGCGTAGACGACCGCATCAATGGCCTACGGATCAAACTGGCCCCTGAGTAGTTGTGAGAAAGTAAGATAGTGAGAAAGTGAGTCAGTGAGAGGGTAAGACAATGAGAAAGTAAGAATCAGGTGTGATGTGTATTGCGTATAGAATATAACTACCATAGACTTTTACATTAAGCATTCAATAACTTCCCTCAACCCTATAAGCGTATAATCCCATTAACCTATAAACACATCAACCTATCAACCTATAAACACATCAACCTATCAACCTAAAAACCATTTCACCCGGCTTTCAGCCGGCAGTAAAATTTTCCCATCTTTAACCCCACATATGTCCATACTCAGACTCGACAAAGTAACCAAACGCTACAGAGACCACCTCGCCGTGGACGAAGTCAGCTTCGAGGTACAACCCGGCACCATTTTCGGTATGCTCGGCCCCAACGGTGCAGGCAAAACCTCCACCATCCGCATTATCACTACGATCACAGGTCCGGATAGCGGCCAGGTCTATTTCAGAGGGGAACATCTCAACAAAACCCACCCTTCCCAAATGGGTTATCTCCCCGAAGAAAGAGGCCTGTATAAAAAAATGAAAGTAGGCGAACACCTCCTCTATCTCGCCCAACTCAAAGGCCTCTCCCGACAGGAAGCAGACAAAAAATGCAAAATCATGCTCGACCGCTTTGAAGCCCTCGAGTGGTGGAATAAGAAAGTGGAAGAGCTCTCCAAAGGCATGCAACAGAAAATCCAGTTTATCGCTACCATCGTCCATGACCCTGTGTTGCTGATCCTCGACGAGCCATTTACAGGCCTCGATCCGATCAACTCCAATATGATTCAGGACGAGATCTTCCGGTTGCGCGATAAAGGAGTCAGTATTCTCTTTTCAACCCATCGAATGGAACAAGTAGAAGAGATGTGCGAAAACATCATCCTCATCAACAAAGGAAAAAATATCCTGATGGGCAATGTCAAAGAGATCCGAAACCGATTCAAAGAACACCTCTTTCAGGTGAGCTATAAAGGCGATTTACCGTCATCATTTAGTGGAGGACTCGAGCTAGTCAGAAATGAAGATCATACTGCGACCTTCAGGATTCCTGATCAGGATACGCCTAATCATCTTCTCCAGTTTTTAATGGGATCAGGATGTGAGATTCAATCCTTCCATGAGATCCTCCCTACGATCAATGAAATATTTATCAGCCAGGTAAAAGGAATAAGCCATGAGTAGTAAGATATGGATCGTCGCGCGCCGCGAATACCTGAGCCGTGTACAGAAGAAATCATTTATACTGGTTACCCTGCTGACACCACTTGGTATCGCGTTGTTCTCCGTAGTGATTGGATTTATTATGAACGCCGGCAGCAAAAGTGACCAGCGAGTAGTCATCAAAGATGACACGGGTATCATCCAGCAGATAGCTGCAGAGGATAAGAATTTTCCGTATGATTTTTCAACCAAAGACCTGTCAGTACTGAAAGAAGACTATAGCTCACTTGGGTATGATTTGTTCGTATATGTGCCCGCAATGCGTGATTCTTCAACCATGCGCTTAGCAGCCTCCTATTACAGCACAGAGAAACCTTCGCTAATGATTCTTGAGTCTATTGAATCAAAACTCAGCGATCAGATCGAAACCTACCGGATGCGCAAATCCAATATTGATCAGAAGTTACTGGATTCGTTTCGGGCAGATGTGAGTCTTGAAAACGGAGCTATGGATCCCAATGATCCTGGTAGTTCTGCAGCAGCAGGTAAGCTGAATATCATCATCGGCACTGCATTGGGAGGTCTCATGGGCTTTATGATGTATCTCGTCATTTTTATTTATGGCAGTATGGTGATGCGCAGTGTGATGGAAGAAAAACTCAGCCGGATTGTTGAAGTCATGGTGAGTTCTGTTCGTCCGATCCAATTGATGATGGGTAAGCTTATTGGCGTGGGTGGCGTAGGATTGACCCAACTGGCAATCTGGGCTGTGCTGATTCCTATCCTTTTGTTGATTGTTGCTGCATTCCTTCCGGGTGTCGAACCGAGTCAGCTCGCCAATATGAAAAGCGGGATCGAAATTGATCCACAAGCAGTTGAAGATTTTTCCGGTCAGGAAGTCATCGCCGCGATATTCAACCTCAAGTGGTGGCTTATACTACCCGTGTTTATCATTTTTTTCCTCGGTGGTTATTTTATCTACAGTTCGTTGTTTGCCGCAATGGGCTCTGCCATCAGCGAAGACATGGGCGAAGGTCAACAGTTGATGATGCCGATTGTGATCGTGGTATTGATCGCCTTCTATATGCTATTCCCCGTGCTCTCCAATCCCAATGGCAATCTTGCAGTCTTTGCATCGCTGTTTCCGCTTTTTTCACCGATCATCATGCCGGCAAGGCTTGCGTTTGATCCGCCCTGGTGGCAGATTGTCCTTTCTATAATCATCATGCTGACGACCGTATGGTTTTTTATCTGGCTGACCAGCCGCATCTACCGCGTGGGTATCCTGATGTACGGCAAGAAGGTCACCATCCGGGAGATGATCAAATGGCTCCGCTACTCAGAATAGAGAGTAAGAGAGGGTAAGAGAGTAAGAGAGTGAGAGAGTGAGAGGGGTTAAACTTTCTGCGACGCTGCGTTCCCCGCAGCCCATATGGGGCGGGGTCTCCGTTGCACTTCGATCTGCGCGCAGTTTTAATCAATGGTATTTTGGAAAAGAGGCTATATTCAGGGTATGAACTTACCCCAAATATCAGAAATCCCACAATGGGCAAAGGCCGCTTTCCAATTAACTACTTGGTTAGTGCTGCTATATTATTATTTGAAGTACAGAAAGAAGAAAACAGAAGTTGACCCTGAAAGAATCGAATACGATACAGCAACGGGCATGGGTGCATTTGCGGTATTGCTTATTTCAATGGTTGTTTTGGTTGTTGTTTATGGTTCAGATCATGAAGGATGGAGGAAAGGAATGAATAACATGATGTGGATTCTCGGGATTCTCTATATAATCGCTACACTTCTTATCGCATATAAATTCCGCAAAAAGAAACAAGGTCTGGCAGCACAGTCAGAAATTAAAAATCAAGATTCAAATTGAATTACGTTTACAACGCATTTTTGATTTCTGGTTGGTGAGCGTAGTCGAACCATCACTTTTCATGCTTCGGCTCCGCTCAGCACATCGCTTTTCGTTTCCGGTTGGTGAGCGTAGTCGAACCATCACTTTTCACTCCCGGTTGGTGAGCGCAGTCGAACCATCACTTAAGTATTCCCTCCTCCCAGGTGCCACCTTCATCACAAACAACGAATAGCCCGAAGCCAGTTCTTCTTCCATCAACAAACCAAGTTGTTTCCATAGAGAAGCATACGTTCCGATGATGATCGTACTCATCCCATTAGAATTGATTTCCACATCTGGAATTTCCTTCAGTTTGTGCAGAAACCGTATTACATGCGAGGGATAATCATCGCGCAGCGGGTATAGACTTATTTCAATAGTAGAGGTCATGACGATCGGTTAAATGGTTATTGTTAAATGGGTAATGATTGTGTCAGTGGAAAAATAAATAAAGGTAGGGATTCAAAATTTTGAATCCCTACCTTTATTTATTTTTCATTTCGCCCGTTCGCCCTTCCGCCCTTTTTTCTATCTTTATCCTAAATACAAAAAGAAATGAAAAAGCTAGCCATCCTATTCACCATACTCCTGGCTACAGGAAATATAATCGCTCAAACCTGGACCTGGGATCGTGAGCCCGAAGCAGGTCAGAATGTAAATATCCAGATCAATGACGTTCCTTCAGAAGAGGGCCCCCTGCATGCCGTTGTGTACTATTTTGATGGAACAGAACTGGTCTCCAACGACGTAGGCATGTTACCGTCAGACAATCCCAGCCGGATCAATATGGCACTGGCTGTCCATGAACATACAAGTTGGGTTCGCGTCGTGGTCAAAAATGAATTTAACCAGATAGGTTCATCTGATGAGAAATTTGTAAAGAATCCTTCAGCTCTTCCGAAAGCTGGTCTTGTCGAACAAGCCCTTGGATCATCGGTATATGCCCGCCTGTTAGGCATTGAAGCTAACAATGGAGACGTGGTGTCCTCCTTCCGTGAAGCCATCAAGGCTTATCCGCAATGGCTTGATAATCCCGAAGTCTACAGAAGCTATTATTTCATGGCCAAGCGTGCTGAGGCAGCAGAAGATCTTGCTGCCATCAAGACCTATTCCAATACGCTTACTCAGAAGTCAAACGCTTTCAGCGAGGCACTCCTCGTGAACGCAGTTCGGGCCACAAAGGATATGGGCGACACCACACTCAGCCTGAGCCTCAGAAAGAATCTGGACAAGAAATATCCTAAGTCAATCATGATGCAGGAAGAAAAGCTAACCTCGTTTACAAAAGCCTCTACGGTAGAAGAAAAAATCAAGATCAGAGATCAATTTAAGGCACAGTTTCCGGCCACTAAAGAAAACACACGGATGCTCGACCAGATGTCATCCTCTCTGGCACAGGAATATGCCGGTAAGGAAGATTGGAACAAAGTGAAATCATATGTATACGAAGTCATTGATCCGACCACACGTGCCAATGTGTGCAATACCTATGCCTGGAAACTCTCCGGAGAAAGTATAGAGGCAGAAGCTAAGAATCTTGACATCGCAGCTGCCCTTTCTGCGTCATCCCTCAGCCTGCTCTCCACCGACAATCCAATACCAACAGGTTTGACGAAGAAAGAGTGGGCCATGGTCATGGACAACAATAAAGCCGGGTTTGGTGATACCTACGCACTCATCCTTTTTAAGCAGGGCAAATACGAGGAAGCACTTACCCATCAGTCTTTTTCTGTAGCTAACAACAAATTTGAAGACGGTGAAATGAATGAGCGGTATGCCATCTATCTTCAGAAAGCAGGCCGTACGCAAGATATGGAGAAGTTTATGGACCAGATCATGGTGACAGGTAACGCCACTGAAAAGGTGAAAATGATGCACAAGGATTACTGGATACAAACAGCTACAAAAGATCAACTCTATAGCCAATACCTGAAGCAACTGGAGAATCAGGCGCAAGCCATGCGCGAGGAAAAAATTATGAAGATGTGGGAAAGCACAGAGGCACCTTCTTTTACATTGAGAAATCTCAACGGCAACCTCGTTTCATTGGCAGACTATAAAGGCAAGACCATTGTCCTCGATTTCTGGGCGACCTGGTGTGGTCCGTGCAAGGCAAGTTTTCCCGGCATGAAGAAAGCAGTTGAACATTATGCCTCCGACCAGAATGTTGTTTTTCTGTTTGTGGACACTTGGGAAAATGGCGACAATATTGATGCGAAGGTTGCTGATTTTATCAAAACCAATAACTATCCTTTCCATGTCTTAATGGACTCAGAAGCCAAAGTAGTAAACGATTTTAAAGTATCCGGCATCCCGACTAAGTTTATCATCGGCCCCGATCAGAAAATCCGCTTCACCGCCGTCGGCTATAGTGGTAACAACGACGAGCTCGTCGAAGAACTGAAAACCATGATCCAACTGGTACAGGAAAATGCAGGCATGCAGAAGTCGTGAGTTGTGAAAGTGGCTTGTACAGAGTGGAGTCGAAGTATGAGTTATGTCGCAGCGAAGAGGAGATCCCGCCATCATGAAATGATGCGGCGTGAAGACCGTGA
>JAWXAW010000034.1:0-8945 GCA_034439675.1 Saprospiraceae bacterium
CAATCAGCTCTTCCCCGGCACCGGCTGCGTCGTCATACCAGGCGCCCGATGCAGAAACTCATCATACAACAATGTCTGCCTTGATTCCATCGGAATATTCCAGCCATCGATAAACAAATATTTGATAGCGGTCGACGGCTCGAATGGATCGCCTGTGGAGACAAAGAGGTTTGCTCTTTTACCCACTTCGATCGAGCCGATTTTATCAGCTACACCAAATATTTCGGCAGGGATAATGGTCACCGCTCTAAGCGCTTCATCGCGACCCATACCATATGCAGCAGCAAAGCCGGCATTGAAAGGAAGGTTACGGACATTCTCCGCTTCATCTGTGCGAAGGGCAACCTTAACACCCGCCTTTTGCATCAAGCCAGCATTTTTATAAGCCTGGTCATAGGGTTCATTGTCTCTGGTGGGCATTGCCATAACAGGCCCTGTAATGACAGGAATTCCTGCAAGTGCAATTGAATCTGCAACACGCCATCCTTCGGATACACCTGTGAGTACAGCTTTAATTTTTTGTTCTTTAATCCATTTTAAAGCAGCTAGTATATCAGATTCTTTATTGGCTTCAATAAGAGCGGTCATCTTCCCTTTGAGCACCGGAACCAAAGCTGCCAATTCAGGATTATAATCAGCCTTACCCGTGGTGGCAGAATCAATAGAGGCATACATGCGTACTCTATCCCATGTGTCATTTAATTTCTTCACGGCTTTATCGCCATCCTTTTTTATATCCTCATCGCTTCTCTTATCATATCGTCCCCTTCTGCCTGAAGATGGAAAATTTATGACGATAGCCTTAAAGCCTCCATACATTTGCTCAGGCGTATACCCTTGCAGATTGATCAGCGCTGCTGTGCCGGGAAATAATCCTCCAGAGGGATAGGTGATCACCGAGGTGACACCGCTGACTCGCGTGACGGGAATCAATACACTATTTGGATTGACTGCTGTCAAGGCATCCATTTCAGGTGTCAGTTCTCCAAGTTCATCATAGTCCTGCGTAAGCGAAAGAGATTCTATTTCCTGTAACCCTAATCTAGTGCCTCCATCCACCATGCCGGGATATATCGTCAGATCCTTGCAATCTATCACCTGAGCATCAGGTGGAATAGAGACCCCGGGTCCAACCGCTTCAATGATTCCATTGCGAATGATCACGGTTGCATTTTCCAACCTGCCTTTCGTCACCGTTTCAACTGCTGCATTGGTGAGCGCAAACGTGCCAAAGGTTGATTTTTCAACTTGTTGAGCATGCACTTTCAACAATAGCGTGCTGAATAGAAAACAGCAAAAAGCAATAGTATATTTTTTCATAACCGGTAGTGATCAATGACGATGTGAAAACATAAATTCAGTATCCCGCATGCAACCATCTACATCCTCCTGTCCATAGTATGTTGGTGTTGCTTCTTCGGGATCAATATACAGACGCATATCAGCTGGATCCTTAGCCTTGTCAAAACGTACGATGCCATCCACAATCGTGATCTGCGGAATGGCGTATATAGATAATGGATGACCGGAGAAAATCGCCAGATCTGCGTCCTTACCTGTTTCAATGGAACCAACCTTTGTATCGATGCCTAACTGACGTGCAGGATTGATCGTGATCAACGCGAGTGCCTCATCATCTGATAAGTCACCGTACCGCTGGGTCTTTGCTGCTTCATGAAAAAGATGACGGATGAGCTCGCCGCTATCACTGTTGATGGACGTGACTACACCATTTCTGGTCAGGATGGTTGCATTGTAGGCGGTAGAATAGTATACTTCAAACTTATACGCCCACCAATCGGAAAACACAGAAGCCATAGCACCAAAGGAGGCTAACTCAGGTGCAACCTTAAACCCTTCATTGACATGTTGAAACGTGATTTTCTTCACGCCAAAATCTTTGAGGACGCTTAACAACATAAGGATTTCATCAGCCCTGTACGAGTGGCATTGAATGATGATCTTGCCATCGATGATATCCGCCATGGTCTGGTTTCGTTCGTTGTACAAAGGCGCAGGAACATTGGGGTTCTTCTTTTTTTCTGCTTCATAAGTTGTCCACTTTTCTTTATAGATAAGTCCCTGTTGGAATGCATCGCGGATCACCCGCTCCACCCCCATACGCGTACGTGGTTGAACACCTCTTCCTTCACCATGCACACGCATCGGGTTTTCACCCAGCGCAAACTTGATCGTCCGTGCTGCACCTTCAAATTTATATGCTGATGGATCAAGGACGCCATATCTGTGTTTTATAGTCTGGCACTGTCCACCAATCGCGTTTGCTGACCCATGCATAGCATGTGAGGTGGTGACCCCGCCGGCGAGGGCACGATAGATAGATAGATCAAATGGATCTATTGCATCTCCGACCTTCACTTCCGCAGTGACAGGATGGGTTGCTTCATTTACAGCATCAATGGCGATATGTGAATGTGCATCAATGATCCCGGGCATGATGTATTGCCCGGTGGCATCGATCTCTTTTATACCGGAAGGAGCTTTCAGATGGTCCCCGATAGCGGTGATCTTGCCTTTCTGAATCAGGATATCTGTTTCTTCAAGTTTTCCTTTAGTGATCGTCAACACCGTACCATTACGAATGATCAGATCACCTGGTGGCGCTTGGGCAAAGGTCGTCAGGCAACTTATGACAAAGAATATAAAGAATGTATATTTCATCTTATTGGAAATCGTCTGGTTATTAATTCGGTTTAGCAGTCCGCGCACCTGTAATCGAGAAAGATCCAAATTCACCTACACTAACAGTGCCTTCAAATGTTTCCCCGTTTAGTTTGAGATCAAAATCCAGATCGACCAATTGGCCGCCCATTTCAAAGTCAAAGGTGAATGAAACCTTATTGTCATCAATCACAATATCCTCCAGCTGATCAATACCTGTAGTGATGTCGTCACTTGACATGGTGCCGGTAAGTTCACCGACGTCATCCGTGAATACAAAAGTGCCCAATCTTTTTTGGTCAGGCGATTCGATGGTGTAGGACCAGGTTCCTATGAGCAGATCAAAGGATGCTTCAGTTGGCTTTTCTCCGGCTTTTTTCTTCTCTTTTATTTCATATGCATACAGACTGCCTTCTACAATCATGTATTTAATTGCAGCCTCCTTTTCAAAAAGTGGTTTTGTAGAAACGATGATATTTGCCATTTTTCCAACTTCCACCGTGCCACAATATTTTTCAATTCCCAGAAGTTTTGCCGGTTCAGTAGTCAATGCTTTCATTGCCGTTTCTGTGGATAGTCCGTTTTCAATCATCGTGGATACATTTTTCGAAAAATCACTGGTCTTGACACTCATGGTGCCAAAGGAGAAAGCAATTCCATCTTTTTCCAGGATGCCTGCTTGTTCGCGATAAGCCTTCAAGCTCTCCGCTCGTTTCTTTTCAAAAGCTTCCTTTTCCGGATCAGCTTTCAACGTATCAGCCGATACGATATTGGCACTGCTATCAATCGCTATGCTATCCTTTGTCTCTACCTTTCCCTTCGATTCCGTACCTTTTTCAGCGGAGGCATCAGCCTCTTTGGCCCCTTTAGCCTCTTCCCCCCCTTTTGCCTTTTTTTCATCCTTATCCTCCGGCAAATCCAATGACAGCACGAGCGGTATTGTACCCGATTTAAATTTGTCCTTTACATACCACGCCTCTTCTGCATCGGTGATGATCATGCGCATACCAAGTTCCTTTTGTAAGGCAAGCGCACGACTGATATCTTTTACTTTGGGGGCCCGGAAATAAACGGGCATTTCTTTCATTACGACCGGCATCAGGGCTTCATGGGCCTGGTTGTATTTAGGTCGCGAAATGAGTGTTGCATGATCATATGATGATTGGTGTGTCACAGACTGCAATGCATTGTGATATAGTTCACGCCACTTGGCCATGATGCCTATCACTGTTGAAGGGTAGCCTCCCCCCGCCCCGGTCCATTGACCAAACATCGACACATCTTCTTTCCACAACATCAGATCTGCTTCCTTACCGGAGAGCACCACCACCGAACCTTTTCCCGGGAGCATTTTGCCTTTTGGCACAACATGAGCGATAGCAAAACCCTGCGCCCTCCAGTCAGCAATTGTTTTTTCTTTAGCGTCAAAGGTGGCTCTGACGCTTTTGTAAGGGGTGATCCCGGCGTCTTCCAGCGAAGGATTGCCGTCAGCATCAAATGAGGGTCGCTGACCTCCACGATTGCCCGGGCCCTGACTACCTTCATTTTCGGCTTCTTTTATCCCGGTATAAGAGAAGGCATCGATGAAAGCAGGGTAAGCATAAAGGCTATCCGCAGCAATACGATACGCATCGGATGGAATTTTCAGGTTTGGGCCTATCTGCGTGATCAACCCGTCTCTCATCACCACCGTCGATACTACAGGTGCTTGACCTGGTGATGCCACCACTTTGGCATTGACCAGTGCGATGCAGCCAGTGATCTGTGGAAGATCGTCGTCAAGTGGTTGTGCTGTGACCAGACAAGCCATTGAAAGAATAAGAACAGGTAACAGGAAGATTTTCCTCATGTATAGAACTGCTTAAAATGGTGGAGGCACAATGTAGAAAAAGTATTTAATCGGAAAGAGAGGAAGGACGGGAGAGGCGTGAGAAAGACTTAACCTTAGCCTCAGCCTTTGCTCCAGCCTTCGCCTTCGCTTTATTTCGCACGGAGGGAATATATTTCTTTGCGACTTTGCGGCTTTGCGCGAAAATAGCATGTAGAGAACTCATAATTTCTCCTATTTTTGGCCATCAACTTGATTTATCATTACAAAACACCATCAACATGAATTTTCCTGACGAACTAAAATATACCTCCGAGCACGAATGGGTCCGTTTTACGGATGAAAGCACCCCTGATGGCCGGCCGATCGCTGTTATTGGCATCACCGATTTTGCCCAGAGTGAGTTGGGTGAGCTGGTATACATAGAGGTAGACACCATTGGCGAAACCATAGCCAAGGATGCAATATTTGGTACTGTGGAAGCTGTGAAGACCACCTCAGATCTCTTTATGCCGCTGAGTGGCGAGGTGTTGGAATTCAACGCTGCCATTTCCGAATCTGGTGGTGATGATCCTGGATTGATCAATCATGACCCTTATGGCAAAGGCTGGATTGTCAAGGTTGCTTTGACAGATCCAGCTGAGAAGGACATGCTCCTCGGCGCTGTTGCGTATAGGGAACTTGTTGGTGCCTAGAGCAATCCGCGTTGACGCCACTCAGGACGAGTAGGGCATAGGAGCAAATGGTACGTGTTTTTTTCGAATCACGGCATTAATAGCATACGATTTGACGCGTGTATCAGTTGAATTGGGATTTGCGTTTTTCTTTTTTACCTCTTGTTCACTGTTTTTTGTTCCTTTTTTTAAGGAGTTCGTCCAGCGGTTAAATTTCCCATCCAGTGAATGCACCTTCTTCAAGTCCAATTATTCGTTGGCTTCCTCCCTTACTCTGGGGACTGGTGATCTTTATCCTTTCTCTGATGCCCGGCGGACAGGGCAATATGCTGATGTTTGGTATACCTCATTTTGATAAAGTGGGACATTTCGGAATGTACGCCATCTGGACCTTCCTGATATTTATTGCGCTCGCCGGTTATCCTCGCTTTTCAAAAGCAAAGGCATTCTCGACATCGGTTTTACTTGGGACTATCACTGGGGTTGCCCTGGAATATGGGCAGTATTTTATGCACCAGGGCAGAAGTTTCGAACTGGCTGATATGATTGCAAATGCCTTCGGAGCTTTGATCGGATCTGCAAGCGGGTTTTTGTTTTTCAGCAGGAAAAAGTATTAGCGGGAAACCTTCTCAGTTTCGTGGTTTCTTCAGGGTGCGGGACTACTTTTTTACCTTGAATCGAAATTTAGTTAATTGTGCTCCTAAGCCCCTATTGACCAACAACTTATGACAGTGTGGCACACCTAGGTGTGCCACACTGTCATAACTATCTATCTGTCAGAGGCTTAGCGACACAATTAACTAAATTTTTCATCACACCTGTTTCCAGACCATAAATCCGCCCTGTAAGCATGGAAAACCCGACAGGTCTAGCGCGTTTTTTCGATCACTTTGAGAAAGCTGGATTGATGGCCGAACGCCTGCGAATGCAAGTCTAATGGGAGTCAATTCAAGGGAGATACAAAAAGTAATACCTTCCCAAAAAAAAGGAAGCCAAACCGGTTTCCCAGCTTGGCTCACTAATTAGGCTATTCTATAGCTGCCTCTGATGGGTGTGTTAGAGTTGAGCAACCTTTTTCATCAAACCTGATTTCAGGTTGGCTGCTTTATTGTCGTGGAAAAGATTCCTTTTCGCTAATTTGTCAATCATGCTCATGACTTTAGGCAAAAACTTGGCTGCCTCAAGTTTGTCAGTCATCTCACGCAGTTTCTGGATAGAAGTACGTGTTGATTTCTTGTAATAACGGTTGCGCAGGCGCTTGATTGCGTCCTGTTTGATCCTTTTCTTGGCTGATTTATGATGGGCCATAGTTTATCTTCTTTAAAAATGGTTGGCAAAGGTAATGTTTTCCTTGATACAGGTACTCCTTTTCCATAGTTTTTTACCCATAGGCATATTTTTAAGGAAATCCCTGAAGGCGAAGGCTGAGGCCGCTTCCGTCTCCTGACGCACACACCTGCGTCTTGCGTCTTACCTCCTGCGTCTTACCTCTTGCGTCTTGCGTCTTGCGTCTTGCATCTCATCTCTCACGTCTCACGTCTCACGTCCTACCTCTTGCGTCTTGCATCTCACGTCTGGAGTCTCACGTCTCACCTCCCTCGCAATGACTGTTAAATAGTCAAAATAATGACGTATATTTGGTCTATGTACGACAGAGCAGTACTCCATCTAGACCTCGATTCCTTCTTCGTCTCCGTCGAATGTCTCAGGGACAGCAGCCTCAAAGGCAAGCCCCTCATCATCGGCGGCATCGGCGGCCGTGGCGTGGTAGCCTCATGTAGCTATGAAGCGCGACGCTACGGGGTTCACTCCGCTATGCCGATGAAGATGGCACTTCGGCTTTGTCCACAGGCGATGGTACTGCGCGGGGATATCGATGCCTATACCAAACACTCCCAACTGGTATCCCAGATCATCGATGACCAGGCCCCGGTATTTGAAAAAGCATCCATCGATGAGTTTTATCTTGACCTCACAGGTATGGACCGCTACTTCGGATGCTATAAGTGGTCGGCGGAACTGCGCGAACGGATCATCAAGGAATCCGGCCTCCCCATCTCTTGCGCCCTGTCAGTCAATAAGCTCGTATCCAAGGTCGGCACTGGCGAAGCCAAGCCTAACGGGATGCGCGAAATCCCCACGGGTGAAGAGCGCGAGTTTCTCGCCCCGCTTTCCACCGGCAAGATTCCCGGCATCGGAAAGGAGACCTACAAAAAACTCAGCTTCATGGGCGTGCGCACGATCCGCGTACTTCGCGAAATTCCCCATCCGCTGCTCGACCGCGAATTTGGCAAGATGGGCCAGTACCTCTGGGAGAGCGCCAATGCCATCGATCGCCGCCAGGTCATCCCGTACAACGAACAAAAATCAATGTCCAAAGAACGCACGTTCAGCGAGGATACCCTCGATATCAAATTTATCCGCAGCATGCTGGGGGCCATGGTAGATGAACTCGCCTTCGATCTCCGTCAGGACTCCCGCCTCATGAGTTGTATCACCGTCAAGATCCGCTATGCCGACTTCAATACCTTTACCAAACAGCGACGCATCTCCTATACCGCGCAGACCCGCACGCTGATCGCACATGCACTCGAACTCTTCACCGATGTCTATGAGCGCCGCCAACTCATCCGGCTCATCGGTATCAAATTCAGCGGCCTGGTCAACGGCAATATCCAGCTCGACCTCTTTGACAATACTGAAGAAGAAATATCCCTTTTGCAGCAACTCGATCACATACGCAGGCGATGGGGAAAGGGATCTATCAGCTGGGCAAATTTTTCAACGAGGGCGCGAAAATAGATGCCAGACTTGGAGATGCCAGATGCCAGATCTCAGACTCCAGACTTCAAGTACAAGACTCCAGATATCAGACGCTAAAAACTAAAAACTACCAAATAGAAGGTGACGCACTACTCAAGATTAATAAAATATTATATAAGAAGTCCAAACAGTAAAAATCCAATATTTATTCATAATAGTACGTATAATTGTACAAAATAACGTACAAATCCATTCAAAGCAATAACCATATCAAGTCTCAGGAGTCGGATCAGTTATTTCTTCAATCTAGTCACTAACTCATCTGAGGTGCTGATCATTCCTAGAACGAACACAGATGATGCAGTAGTCATTTTATCACTTAAGGAGTATAATGCCCTGACCGAAACCAATTATCTAATGTCATCGGAAGCAAATCGAAAAAGACTACTGGATGCTATCGATCAGCTGGCTCATGATGATACCATTCCATACGATGCGCACAAGGATCAGAAATAATGAATGTTGAATTCACACCTATAGCATGGGAGGACTTCAATTATTGGATAACATTTGACAAAACTAAAGTAGAAAAGATCAATGAGCTGATCTGCTCAATAAAGCAGAGTCCTTTTAAAGGAATCGGGAGTTCCGAACTTCTCCGACATGAGTTGCAAGGCTTTTGGTCCCGAAGAATTCATTACGAACACCGGTTAGTTTACAGAGTGGTTGGGGCTCAGGAGAAAGATCACAAAATTCTAATCATTCAATGCAGATACCATTATCACCATAAATAAAAAGGGGCCCAAAAGCCCCCTGTTTATATTCCAGCTAAAAGCAACTCTATCTTTTAGTTGATAGTTTGTAGTTTATCAGTTGATAATTCCTAATTCCTAATTCCTAGTTCCTAATTCCTAGTTCCTAGCTCCTAATACCTAATTCCTAGTTCCTAATTCCTAGCTCCTAATACCTAATTCCTAGTTCCTAGTTCCTAGTTCCTA
>JAWXAW010000035.1:0-13639 GCA_034439675.1 Saprospiraceae bacterium
AAAGGTCAAGGTGATAACCGCCTTGGCACTTGTTAAACTTCCTAAAACAAGTATACCTACCAGGCTAAGATGCCGGAGTAGACTAATTGGGAAAGTAGTAAATAATTTATTTTTCATGAGTATAGAATTTGTAATTTAATTTGGTGAATCAGTCTTGAATTACTGAATTGCATTTACCGTCTGGTTGTACAGATTAGCTAACTGAGTCGTAGGATTGAACTTAGTTTGATTTATCGCACCAGATAGATGCTTGCTGTCTTTAAGTTCTTCCAGCCTTTTCAGTAGGGAAATTTCAACAGCGATAGAGGAATTACCTACATCCGTTAAAATAGCACTCAAATAAGCGAATTGTAATTCTTGAGCCTGAGTTGCGCCATGCCCAATGAGTGGTTTTAGAGGTATCAGGATACCTTTAATAGTTTCAACCGTAGAAGCCTGATCGAAGGTTCCTAACGGGTAAGCTGTAACACCAAAGGCTTGTGCAATACCAGTGTGAGGATTGACCCCGCCACTTGCTATTTGCTGTGCATTTGTGCTATTGAGACCTACCAGAAAAAACAGTCCGGTAAGTAAAAAAGACACAAGCACATTCCTTTGTGAAAATAAGGAAAATGTGTTTTTCATGAGATTAAGTTTTGGATTAAGAAATTATTAATTTGTTCATTTAGCATTATAAATACACACTGAATTCTTTGCTTCAGAGTTATATGTAAAGAACAGCCTAAAATCCACGAAACCAACATGGAACAGATACAGAAGCGTACCTATCTCGCTGTCAGGACGACAGCAAAAACGAGTTCTTCATTCTATCAGGTTGGTTCGGGATGATAAACTAATCCTTATCTATCCCCCAAGTCAAAGTATATTAAGCCAAAAAGTATGCCAATAGCATAATATGGACTAGTACACTGCACAAAGATATGATAAGGCTTATCAGAGGTTATACCCGAGAATGGGTAATTATTACATTAGAGTATTACTCAATACTTATTGAATCTATCTATCAACGAGTTATAGATAACCTAATAATCTAATCTGTTTTTAATACTCTAATTATTTTTTTTACTTATGGATCATGGCCTGATTTATAGTACAATACAGGCTACCAATTAATCAAATATGTTAAATTACCTCTATTAGGGTATTGACCAGATCATCCATTTGAGGAAAACAATTTCTTAAGACTAACGAGATGGTTCAGGTCAGTTTGCCACCATAAATTGAAGGTGTAAATGGACGAATCGTTTCAACTGCGATCAAATGATCACCTAAAACAACTTACCTATGGAGTTTTAAATCTTGGCTCAGCTTATTCTGCTGTGGTTGCCTCACTTTTGCGAGGAATCCGGTATACCAGCGTGATTTCGTGTGAACCGTTATTATATTGCTGGAAATCACCCAGACTTACATCATAGGAGTAATATATCCGTAATTGGTTGATACGGGTACCCAGCAGCAAGGAAGCACGGCTATTATCACCAAGGGTGTACCCCACTCCTCCCACAAGTTGTTCCTCGAGGAAAGAAAACTTGAGATTCGCATCAATCAGGAATGGACTATACCGGAGATCTTTTACGGTGATGGAGGGTTCAACCGTAAAATCATAATTTTCTACATTAAATCTATACCCCAAAAGAAATGCATAGGAAAATTTATCAAATTCCGGAAGGTTGATGTCCCCGGAAATTTCTGTCAAACGGTTTTTGATCAAATCCGGAAAAGAAACTCCGAAAAATAATTGCTCATCAACTTCTCCGTATACACCCAGACCGCCATCAAACAACATATAGCCATCAATCGCTTCATTAAGTAACGGATCCGTTATATCAATATACGGATCATTCTGTACGTCGACTATCTTGTGTGTTTGAAGTCCTGCGGATAATCCTACACTCAATAAAAGTTTGTCGAAAGGAATCCGGTATGCGAAATTCAATTGACCATGCGTTAGTTGGCTCACACCAACACGGTCCGTGAGTAATTGAAATCCTAAGCCAAGATTATCCGCAAAGGAACCATGATAGATTCCTGTAAATGTTCTGGGTGCATCGGGAAAATCAGACCACATATGTTTGTAACCAGCAAGAAGCTGGTGATCTCCCTGAAATCCAGTAGCCCCAGGATTAAAAAGAATCGGTTGAAGATATTGGTGATTGAAATAGCCAGCTTGCTGGCCAACAGTTGTATTTGTTATTGCGAATGAAATAACAACCGTAAGTACGGTTCCGATTATATATTGTTGAACTTTATTCTTCATGATGGCAACTCTATTTATAGAATTCATGTGTCAATGAGGTTATATGGAATTAAACTAGTCTGCGGTCCGCACGAGATTAACGGTGCCTCTGAATATTTCCGGAGCCCCGGCCTGGCGAGTTACTTCCAGCACCCATAGATAACCTCCATCGGGTACAGGCTGATCATCCTGGTCAACGCCAATCCAATTGTTCTGATAATTGAGTGTTTCATACACCAGGCCACCGAAGCGATTGTATATGTAGAGGTGGTTGTCGAAATCCAGTATGCACGCAATACTAAAGTAATCGTTTTTGCCATCGCTATTGGGAGTAAAAACTCTCGTGGCACTGTAACATTCCACATCCACATCCGGTAATAATTGTTCAGCGTCCCTGATTTCGCAACCATTGGCATCCGTGACCAGAAGACTGTACGTACCGGCCGGAACATTGTTGAGTGAGGCCGTATTCCCGCTAACAGGACCTGTCCATTGATATGTATAATTAGGTGATCCTCCATTGACAATAACGGCGATAGCACCATCACTGGTAATATAATCAGAAGGACTGGTGGTGATGTAGGCAAGTGCAAAAGGCGGAGGTGCATTGAGTACTATAGTAGCCGTATTTGTATTGCCTGATTGGTCTGTTACTATTAAAGTGTATGAACCGGCACACAAACCTGAAATGTTTGGAGTCGTAGCGTCATTCGACCAAATGTAGGTAAAGGTGCCTCCACCTGTGACAACTGATGCAATTTCTCCATCACAAATACCACTACAACTTATCTGATAACTTCCATATTGAGTGGCCATCAGACCGAGTCCGACGTCTCCTGAAAAAACAGTAAAGCAGGTGTCCAGTGTGCAGCCGTTACCATCTGTAATTGTCACACAATATTGACCTCCACACAATGAAGTTAGATCCTGTGAAGTTGGACCATGTGCCCAAACATAAGTAAAAGGCAATGTGCCTCCGATGACATTGAGGTCTATAGCCCCCTGACAATTTTCATTGACATCATGGGTGATGGTGGCTGAGGCGACGATGACGGCAGGTTGATTGACATTAAAGCAGCTGTCTCTTGCGCTTCCGAGAAAGTCGGTAATGGTCACACAATAGGAACCAGCTTTAAGCCCAATGATGTCTTCTGTCGTCTGGGCCGGAATCGTATTCCAGGCAAATGTATAAGGTGGTGTTCCAAAAGAAGGTGATATGTTAATCGTACCATTTGCTCCTCCGTTACAAGAAACATGCGTAATACTTGCGGCAACATCAGCTCCTAAAATATACGGGTCAGGAATAAATGTACAACTTCTGTCATCTGTCACGGTAACCGTATACACACCACCTCCTATTCCGAAGAGATCCTCTGTGGTAGAATCATTGCTCCAAAGATATGTGAATGGTGGTGTACCTCCTGTGACTGTAATATCTATTGAACCTGTATTTGATCCGGGAGGATTGGGATCTGTGATCGTGCCTGTCACTGAAAGAGGCGGTGGATCTACCAAGGTCTCTGTAGCGATAACCACCTGACTTCCTAACGTAATTGTAACCGTATATGTCCCTGAACAAACACCTGTTAAATCCTGCGTGGTTTCTCCTGCACGGCTCCATAAATAACTTGGTGTTTCGGGACAATTTTCATTTACAGTGAGGTTAAGTACTCCATTGCAATCCCTCGGACATTGTGGGTCTATCGTCACCAGTGTGTAGGATAAATTACAAACATCGCAGGATGCCCTGATCTCCCCATATCCATGGAGAAGACTTGGTACCAGGATACTATCCAATGTTGCTGCTTCTATTTCAAGAGGCGTCTGTGAAAACGTGATTGGCGAAGATGTACCTGCTGCTCCTATTGCCTTTAAGCAAATCCTGAAGATGACAGCTAAATCAGGAAGGGTTACACCTTCAAGACTTAAATCAATCCAGCTCATTGTCAATTCACCTTCTTCCACATCAGGAAAACCTGGAGTAGGCGTACCAAAGCCAGTCAGATCAAGGCCTGGAATTCCGAATGCCTCAAGGTGATCGTATTCATAAACAGCTGGATCCCAGTTTAAACTCAACTGTAACGCAATAATATCATCAAAGTCATTGACCTGTATATCAAAACATGCAATGCCTCCGGGCATAGTGCAAACAGTATCATGAGGTACATCATTGATCAGCAATGCAAAACCTTCTAGTTGACATTGAGCTGTAATGGTGGCAGGCGCTATATTAACAATATGCGGATTTCCATCAATGTCAGAAATAGCTGGTGGTGGATCATTGCCAAATGTTATAGTACTGGACTGTCCTCCTGTGCCGATGACATCAAAACAGATTTCAAACAGTACTGTACCATCGGGAAGTGTATCGTTTTCAACATTGCTATCAAACCACAATACCCGCAAGGTACCAGGAGACAAGAGATTTGTATTACCTTCTCCAAAACCTGGTAGTGGAGCAAAATTTCTAAACTCTTCAAATTGCACTACTGCTGGGTTGTAACTCAAGGAAAATTCCATAGCCCCTACAGTAATAAAGTTTTCAACTGTAAACTGAATACAGGATGTAGTCCCACATGCGCCGACTACTGAATTGCCAATAAAAAGAATGTCCTCTGCACATCCTGATCCCGGCACATTGAACTGCCCATTATTGGACACAAGGCCAATATCATTGACGCCATCTTCAGAGACAACAATCTCTGTAGGGTCTTCAGTGATCGCAATGGCCGTGCTCTGGCATGGGTCACCGACCACTTCAAATTCGACCGTAAAGAACAAGGAACCATCTGGGATGGTAATCGGGGTAATGCTACTTTCTATCCACGCCAGAGTGAACTTGCCGGCATCTACAAACACTTGTGGTGTACCGAAAACGGATGGAGATAGCCCGGGCACCGAAGGATTAAAATTCTTAATGGTGCGAAACTTCAGCACATCAGGATTCCAATTGACGGAATATTGCACGACAATGATCCCGGTAAAATCATCAACGCGAAAATCTATGTCAATAATCTGGCCGGGGTTTGCATCAGTGCTGCTGATGTTAAAGATGGGTTGTTCAGCTCTCACAAGGAGGGAAGCGAACATGGCAATGATGATACCAAGGATGGATTTACTCATTAGCAAATACTTTATTCTGTTCAAAAAACTTAATCTTAAGCAAATCAGGCGCAAATATAGTAATAGTAATTACAATATCATATACATAGCCATGCAATAGCTGCGGTATGTTTTTACAGCTAAAATTATACCACGTTCCATTAAACAACAAAGAGTGAGAAGTTGGTCTTCAGGGCAATGTCTGAATTGCCTTGCAAAAATGGCATTTTTCTATGGACTAGCCAAGGTATGCAGATTAGGATACCCTAATGTTTGTTGAATATATAAATTTACTATACGTAAATTGTTATTATTGAACAATTTAAATTGAAAAAACCCTGGCATTGCCAGGGTCAGGATGAGTTGGATCTTTATTCTGCTTAAAAATCGCAGATAGAAAAAAAGGCATTGCTTCCGGAGAAACAATGCCTTTCAATGGAATCAGTCTTATTGTCGGACAAACTTTCCGGAAAGTTCGCCCAGGTTTGATTTTACTCTGTAGTAATAAACACCAGGGATACTGATGAGGTCTGAACTTATAACTATCTCAGCTTGATTGGTATAGGAAACATATTTCCTATTGAAAAGCTCCTGGCCCTTGATATCATGCAATGTTAAATGGAATTCCTCTCCTGCCGGGATAGTGACCTTTAAGGTAGTCACATCCGTAAAAGGATTTGGAGAAATCCTGCTTTCAAATGCCACGTCTTCCTTTTGATCCTTGAAAGGAATGAGTTCAATCAATTGATTATCAAGTCCTTCTGTGTATATCTCAGGATAGAGTGATTCGTCCTGGTTGATAAGGAATGATTCGAATGGCATATCCTGCGGGAGGTTTTCGATTGAAAACAGTACCTCACCGGCTTTGATGTTTACCGAGGTAGACTGTCCCCAACTGATATTCGTATAACCATCTTTATCCTCCGCGAGGTTTGAATCATCCAAATTCAAAGAACCGGCAAGTACACCAATGCTCATATGGCTCAAGGACATCTGAAAGCCATAGATTGAAGCATTCTTTGACGCGATGAATTCGTAGGTATTATTGGCCTTATTCTCCCGTACAGCAATCGGTAACGATGTTATTGTTCTCGGCGCAAGCATCCAGCCGATATTGACCATATCTGCATTGACGTCGCCCATCTTGAGCGCCTTAAAAGTTGTAGTTGCAGGGAATGTACCCAAATGATCAACTTCAACACCATTGTGGCATAAGCCTGTAAAAAGATCGAGGGGGGCTTCAGGATTACATGGATCACCAAAGAATATCCATGAAAGATTACCCTTAAAACCTGGGATTTTAAAGCCTCCAAGAATTGCCTTTTTCAACAGCAGCAAATCGTTTGCGCCTACCCTGCCGTTTCCGTCAAGGTCAGCTGCATATAATTTGTAAGGCTCCGTTATCGGCGCTTCGCCATTGAGGTGCCTTTGCAGTGTAATAAGGTCAAGGGTGGAAATACCTTCAAGCTTTTTACCTTCTCTTGAAAGTTTGATCATACGGTCATACTGTGTAGTACCAAATCCAAGTGTAAAATGTCCTGTTGCGTCTGAAGTGGATGCACTTTCATCTTCTTCCAGTGACTCATCAGGCATGATCTTAAACATAGAAGCAGAAACCTGTGGAACGGCGACCTCTGTAAAGGTGTTCACGATACCCTGAACTTCATTCATGCCTTCGCAAGCATCTTCATTATCATTGATCTTGATAAAGGTGGTACAATAGTCTTTGTTTCCGTATTCATCGTGTACCCATATCTGAATGGGCACTGTACCCAGATCATCACAGGTGAAGGTCCTTGAAGCTTCCCATGGATTCTCCGTGAATGAATACTTCAGTTTGTAGGCCGGTGTACAATTGTCGAAGCTGGATACATTAAAATCCTTAGCCCAGATCGTCACCATGCCACCTAATGGCATTACGACGGTCGAAAGCCCATAGTAACAAATAGGCGATGGCGCTTTTTTATCCTTTACGTGGACTTTATAGCTGCATGTCCTGTAATTGCCGCAGGCGTCAGAAACATTCCACAAAATCTTATGCCATCCATTTGGAATTATTTTGTTGACTGTAGGTTGACCGACACCTTCATAGCTGATGTCATACGTGCCATCACTCCAGAGATCTATTTTATAATCCCATTTCAAACCTTCTATCGGTGTGCAATCATCCTGAACAGGAGGTTGCTGATAGAACCGGCCTGAACAATTAGGTTCGTATCCATCAACCACAATATCCTGACAGCCATAGACGAAAGTTGGTGGGTTGGAATTCATTAATTTAATGACCTGCGTATGATGCCAGATACCAGGGCTCCAAGGATTATTAGGTTGGTATTTACACCAATCAATAACAGTCCACTCTCTCAGAATTTTTTTACAGGCTCCATCCGAAAACGTAAAAACAAGGTCCTCGTGAGCATACCCTATTAAGCTGCATGAATTGTACCCATTATAGCCGCCAATGGTTGGTTTATTATAGGGAGGGTACAGATCTTCAGGATCGACATCTTCTGGACCATACAAACAGGCATCACCGGTATAATCCAAAGGCCAGTCAATGTCGTAATAGGAATTGGTAAAATCCTTGACTGTAATAGTCTGGTAGCACCAATCGGACCAGTTGCCGACCTCGATATAGAACTTACGTTTGATAATACCCACACCACAAGCATTACGGTAATCGATGACTTCGGGGATGGTGACCCAAACATTTCCTCCACCGCATACTCCACTGCCGGCAGAACCATCAATCCCCCAGTTGTGAGGTTGATAGTAGGAGGAGTTACCTGGGTCATTAATGATAATCGGCAATCTTGGCTGACCATTGACGGCCACAGTTCCAAAAGTTCTGTTGTATGGATTATTGAGCGCATCCGGACTGAACCAGAAACTGCAGCTCACTGTAATACTTGGTGGGCACCATAATTCAGGATATGTATTATCCTGGACTGTAACCTCAGCCATACATTCATTATAGTTGCCATGTGCATCTTTAACACGGAGAACAACCCATATGGTCTGTCCTACATCTTCACAGCAAAACTCAACATATGGCCTGAATTGGGTATCGTCGGCAACGCCTGGAGGGCACCAGCCCTGCGTCATTCTTCTGGCCTGGTAGCTTTCAAGGTGACAGTTGTCATAACTGCCATCGTCAATATCGGTGGCATATAACTTAGCAGTACCTGTATTGGATAGCGCCACAATAGTATGGGCATCACAAATTGCGACCGGTGCGATATAATCTTGGTAGCAATCTACCTCACTACGTAAATGACTGATAGTGAGGACGGTAAACAGGAAGGAAAATAAAAGGGTAAGAGATGGTTTCATAAGCGACTGGGATTAAAATTTTAGTTTGGTTATCATAGTTCAATAGCGATTTAGTACTTAAGCCGGGGGGATTTCCGATCTAAAAGTAAATATTAGAAGTTAATAAAATCTTGGGAGGGTGCTCAAAATTAACTTAAAAATTGGATTTTCAAGCGTTTGCGGAAAAAATGGAAGAATTTTTGTTCCCGGCTTTAGCCCAGTTGATTTTCGATGGCAAACCGGACTAACCCTGCTGTTGAGGATATATTAAGTTTACGCATTATATTCTTGCGATGGGCGCCTACTGTCTGGGGACTGATGAAAAGGTGAACGGCAATTTCCCCATTACTTTTAGCATGAGCAATGAGACCTAGAATTTCCTGTTCCCTTTTAGTCAGATTGTATTTTGCCTGAAACGTTTCATCAAAGAGACTTTCCGCTTCCAGTTCAACCAATTCCTTTGGATACAACTGAAGCGTTTTACTCATAAACATCTGCCCTTGAAGAACCTGGAGTAAACCGTCTGTCAACTCCTGAAGGCTGCTTGTCTTGAGAATGTAGCCTGATACGTTCTGCACCTGCAGACATTCGCGAATAAATTTAGGGTCGCTGTATTTCGTCACGATAATAACCGGAAGACTTGGGTATTCAGATTTCAGCAGCGGGATGACTTCAATCCCATTCAATACCGGCATATTGAGATCGAGGAGAAGTATGTCGGGCAATTGGTTTCGAAGCCTCACCAACAATTCCTCACCGTTTGCGGCGGTGCCAATAACCCTGATAGGTATCCCAGGCTGATGCTCCAGTGCAATGGTGAGCGCATCCACATAGAGTGTGTGGTCGTCAGCAATAAATATCGAAATCTGATTAAGTTCTATGAATGCCATCCTTTCGCTCCAATCTGTCGCAATATTCATACCACCTTTAGGCATGAACCAAATACAAAAGTAAATCATCTGCATCTATTGCAAGACAATATCTTTGGGTATGCGCTTTATTACCAACTTGACTGATCATGTAGTGGCCCTTTTACTCAGGTATGTATTGAAGTACAGGCTGAACGTGATCAGGGCCAACCTTGAAAGTTCATTTGAGTATACGGACCGTAATGGACTGGAACATGATGTCTGGCAAAATTATCTCTATCTCGCAAAGGTCCTCAGGCAAATTATTGTCGTGCCACGCAAGCGCCTATTATCGCGACGGATGCATCTGGTCCCAAATCCATCGCTGGATCAATGGCTTAGTGAGGGTAAAAGTGTCATAGTCACTTTTGGACATACAGGCAACTGGGAATGGACAGGATCCTATCTGGGAGTTAAGTACCCTGATCAGGTATGCGCATTGTATAAAAGAATAAAATCCCGAAGGGTTAACAACCTGATGTACAACCGTCGCTTATCCCACGTCAATTATCTCCTTGAAACCAGGCAAATGGGTGAATTGATTAGGCTGATTAAGAAAAAACCGACCCTTATCCTAATGATTGCTGACCAGAATCCCGGGTCAGCACAGGGTTCTATCTGGACACCATTCTTAGGACGGTCAACAGCTTTTGTAAACGGGCCTGAATCGTTAGCCATGCGGTATGCTCTTCCTGTAGTTTATGCTTATACAGCTCCAAGAAGTGATGGGGGGTATACCATTGAATGCAGGGAAATATACAATGGCCGGGAAACTGTTGAACCGGGTGAGATTACAAGTCGATTTGCAAACAACCTTGAAAATAATATTCAGGATTACCGTTCGCATTGGCTATGGTCTCATAAAAGATGGAAACGCAAAGTCCAGGCAACGCCCTGACCCTCCCGATTATCTAGTAAAAGGGACCCACAGGCTCTCGGTCAAGTGGCCTGACCGGTAAACTTATCTTTTCCTACTTTTGCCCTTGACGAAAATCTGTCCTTCTGAGATATGGCAAAACAAGAGCAGGGTAACCTGAAGGAATATATTCAAAGCAAGGATTTCCGGTATACCATGGTGGCTATACTGGTTTTCCTCGGCATTTTTTTACTGGTTTCCTTTTTATGGCTGAAACTATATACGCATCATGGTCAGGAACTGGCCATGCCGGACTATACCGGCTTTCAATATGAAGAAGCTGTCAGAGATGCTAAACGTAATAAGTTCAGGATGAGTATACAGGATTCGCTCCACATCCTCGGTAAGCCCGGAGGTGTAATCCTTAAACAAAATCCTGCACCCGGCTCTCTTGTCAAATCAAAAAGGATGATCTATGTGACGATCACCAAACGAAGTCCAGATAAAATCCTTTCCAGTCGCTTGCCTGAGATGTATGGTAAAAGCTATGAGCGAAAAAAACGGGAACTGGAAGAACATTTTGAAATCAAATCCCGAATCGTAGATACAAAATATGATCCAGGAGATGCGGGCCAAGTGCTCGAAGTACGGTATAAGGGAAAAACCATCATGGATGCTAAAGGAAGAGACAATTCTACTCTGGTTGAAAAAGGAGACTATCTTGAATTTGTTATTTCAGCGAGGTCTGGTGGCAAAGTTGAAGTACCGGATTTGCATTGCAAGACCTATGAGGAAGCACTCTTCCTGCTCGAAAACCTTGGCCTGAAAATTGGGGAGGTGATCCGGGATGGCCAAATTGAAAACCTGAATACATCCTATGTGACCGTTCAGGATCCGCCTGCTAATGGCACGATGATCGAAATGGAATCCTTCATTCAGATTACAGTCAGTCCGACAAAACCCGGTGCATGCCCATAATCTAAATATTTTGTTGCTATGAATGAAATATCCATCTCAGAATTAAAAAGTCGCCTGGCATCAGGAGACCCTTTTTTGCTCGTTGATGTGCGTGAACCACATGAACATGATGAATATAATCTTGGAGGTGTGAATATCCCTATTACCGAATTGCCTTTCCGAACCGAGGAATTAAAGGACGCGGGAGAAAATGACATCGTTCTATATTGTCAGTCCGGAAACCGAAGCATATTGGCTCAGAAATTACTGGCGGCACAATTTAAAATTGAAAACACAGTCAACCTGAAAGGTGGTGTTACTGCATGGAGAGAGGTGTAAGAGAGTGAGACGTGTAAGAGAGTGAGACGTGTAAGTGAGTGAGACGTGTAAGAGAGTGAGCGGAGGTGGTGTAACTGTGTCTTTAAAATTTATTTTTCCACATCATACTTTCCAATGGGCGATCGGTGCGTTGATTGTATTTCGCATTTGGCTTTCGGTTGTACATATTTTCGATAGGTCCTTCCACTTTAAAATAAATAAGTTGACCGATAGGCATGCCTGCGTAGATGCGCACGGGTTTGACGCAGGAAATCTCCAGTGTCCAGGTGTTGCAATAGCCGACGTCGCCTTTTCCTGCAGTTGCATGTATATCTATACCAAGGCGGCCTACACTTGATTTGCCTTCAAGAAAAGGAACAGCGCTATGTGTCTCTGTGTATTCTTCAGTCACCCCAAGATAAAGTTCACCGGGTTGAATGACAAATCCTTCAGGGCCAATTTCGAAATGCCTGATGGTGTTATGTAATTTAGCATCAAGAACATCATCTTCATACACCGCGAGATAAGCAGCCAGATGGACATCGTATGAATTGGTGCCAAGGCCTGAGCGATCAAATGGCGTGATGACGATCTCCCCGCTTTCGATAGCTGCTAATATCTGTAGGTCTGTTAATATCATAATTGGTTAGTCTGAAAGAAGTGCAAAAGTAAGCAAACAGCCTTCAGCTTTAAGCCCTCAGCTATCAGAAATATCACAATACTTTCATTTCAAAATATATCGTCCGACTTAACCTGATTTAGATTTGGCTATACAGATGCCCTAAACTCGAGGAAAACAGACGCAGTGCATCCGTTAGCTATCAGATGCTTAGATTTGTCAGAATGGAGATGCTGGAAAAAATAACAATTGGAACAACCATTGTCGCTGCCGGCCTACATGAGGGGAAGCATGAAATGGATGAAAACTTTTTGCACCCGGACGAAATAGCCCTCATCAGGGAATTATCTCCTCGCAAGCGAAGTGAATGGATGGCCAGCAGGGAATTACTCTACCAAATTGCAGCACTTCCTGAACGCGCAAAGTGTCTCTATGACGATTTTGGTAAACCCTATCTGGAAGGTGTCCCTAAGCATATCTCGGTCAGCCACAGTGAACTTTGGTGTGCTGCTATGATCAGTGACCAACCATGTGGCGTAGATATACAGGTATATTCAGAAACTGTTCAGCGGATTGCGGGCAGGTTTCTCACTCCGGAAGACCTCATCCGAATAGGGCAGAATGATAATGCCTTACAACAATTACACCTGCTGTGGGGAGCTAAAGAATGTATCTATAAAGCGTATGGACGGAGAAAACTTGGCTTCCGTGAACACATATACATCACTTCAATTAATCATGAGACTGGTCATGGATCAGGCGGGATTAAATATGAAGACATACATTTGACTTATGATATCTATTTCAAATCACTACCCAAAGTGGCATGGGTTTTTTGTGTTGAGCGCGATAGCCCTCTTCACCTTGTTGACTGAAAGTTGTAATACCAGAGGAGTATCTACAACCAGTGAAAAACAGGATGTTATGTCAGCAGATACGCTACCCGGCGATTTCAGTGCTTTTTTTAACCGGTTCCATGAAGATTCTGTGTACCAGATTGATCATATTCTCTTTCCGCTTGCAGGCCTACCCGCATCAACAGGTGATGGAGATACTTTATCCACCCTCCGCTACTTCTGGCAAAAAGAGGACTGGAAGATTCACCAGCATATAAATGACCCGGGACAGAATTTTGAAAATTGGTTTGAAGTCACTGATGCCAGAGTGATTGAACACTGGATACAAATGAAAGGCACCAACCTGTATATGAGGCGACGGTTTGCGAAACTGGATGATGGATGGTACCTAATCCATTACCAGGGTTTGCGGCCTGTGAACAGAGAGTGAGGGGTGTAAGAAAGTGAGACAGTAAGACAGTGAGAGGTGTAAGA
>JAWXAW010000036.1:0-20795 GCA_034439675.1 Saprospiraceae bacterium
GCCATGGACTCTGTGCTGAAGCTTTAGCGAAAGCTCATGAAGGGAGACTTTCAAACACGGTTCTGAGGGAACGTAGGGGTATGACTCCCCTGCGTGACCCGACTAGCGGCAATGGACGACCGTATTCAAACTGACAGACAAAAAAAATATGAAAGCAAAATCAATCAAAGGAAGTTCCACAGAAGAAATCAGTTATGCATTAGCTGAAAGCATGGCTGACGGATTCAAGCCAACTTTAGCGATTGTATTCATATCTGTTAAACAAGACAGAGAAGCTATTTCCAAATTACTTGACGAAAAAGGCATTCAGATATTTGGTGCTACCACTGCAGGCGAATTTATAGATGGCGAAATTGAAGCAGGCAGCATTGTCATGATGTTGCTCGACTTGAATCCAGCTTATTTTAAAATAGAATTTCTTGAAACAAGTCCGAAGACCGCCCTGCAGGACGCAATCGAAATAGGTGTTATAGGAAAGGAAACCTTTACCAACCCTGCGTTTATAATAGCAACAGGTGGAGTGGCCTTAGATGGTGAACCAATTGTGGAAGGCATCATTCAAGGTTTTGGGAAAACGCCCTCGTCGGCAGACGGAGAAGTAACGGTATTTGGAGGTAAGGCCGGAGATGATCTGGCCCTTGAATCAACATTTGTTTTTACCAACGGGAAAAGTAAAGACTGCGCACTTGTAGTACTCATCATTGATGAAGATAAAGTAGATGTCAGAGGGATTGCTACTTGTGGTTGGAAAGCTGTTGGCACCACAAAAACAGTGACTAAAAGTGAAGGTAGTATTGTGTATACCATCGACGATAAGCCGGCATTGGATATGCTGTTGAATTACCTTGGCGTAGAGATAAAGCAGGAAAACAACAAAGAAATCGTAACCTTTCTAAGCTCCTGGTATTATCCATTGCAATTGGAACGGGAAAATGTAGATCCTGTCATACGTACAGCCATGTTTGCCAATAGTGAAGACCGTTCACTTATTTGTTCTGGAAACGTGCCTCAAGGATCAAAAATCAAGTTTTCGCTACCACCAGATTTTGATTCCATCGACACAGTCGTTGAAGAATGTAAGGGCATTAAGGACAATGCACATCAGCAAGCCGATGCCTTGATTATGTTTTCATGCGTGAGCAGATATTTATCGTTTGGGATTGTAATGAAAGAGGAGATAGAACAGGTGCAAAAAATTTGGGATGCGCCCATGGCAGGCTTTTTTTCCTATGGAGAATTCGGGAAATCAAAAACAGGTAAGAATGAATATCATAATAATACCTGCTGTATTGTGGCATTAAAGGAAAAATAATCCTTCAACAAACGGTACTTTGACAACCTATTTAAATTTTTACGAACGCTTCCCTTTTTGGGGCGACAATTTGAAAAGAATAATAAATGAGAACAAATTAATAACACAATGTCGATAAGAATGCCTGCCTATAACATTCGGTTTGGCAATATGGAGGGGCGACGAATATATTCTCAACTTTTGTTCGCTATTTGACTTCAGCTCCGGTCTTTCATTAGCCCATGCCACGCCCAGAAGCATTGATGCCAGCCTTGGAGATAGGATTTGGATTTCAACCCGTGACCGTGTCGTGGAATATGATTTATTAAATAGTCAATGGACCGTCCATGATCCCTTAAATGATGAATCCCATAGGATAGGAGAGACCGGAGATATTCCCCTGGCAACATCCAGGCTAGAATATACTATCCATTTTCAGAACGTAGGGACAGACACAGCAAGAAACGTTGCTGTCAGCAATTCAATAGATGACAACCTGGACATCAGTACACTGCTGGTGCTTGTAAGCAGCCATGCTTACGATCTTAGTTTTATTGAAGATGGTCGTATCTTGAGATGGGTATTCGATAATATCAATCTCCCTGATAGCGTGGGCAGTCGGGAGGAAAGTCATGGATTTGTTAAGTACACTATTGATCTGGCTAGCCAGGCGATAGGCACTAAATTTAAAAATCAGGCTGAAATTTACTTTGACTTCAACCCACCTGTGACGACCAATGAGACCATTAATACTTTAATGGATATCAACACATCGCTGGCGGGCGACACAGTAATTACTAAATGTGACTTTACTATACATGTCTCGGAAGGTAATCTGGCACTCTATTTTCCTGAAGAGGACAAATATGACCTCCAAATATTTGATATGAGTGGTCGTCAAGTATATTCTTCCAATCTACCTTCCAAAGAGATGGAAGTCAATTTGGGGAATTTGCCTTCTGGATGATATGTGCTGTCTGTATCATCTGCCGGATGTTTCAAGTCAAGAAAGTTATTTTTAAAATAGAATTATTGTGATTCCTTTATACATCACTTCCGATGTCCACATCACAGTGACCGATCAAACAGGCAAGGAATGGTTGGATATGACGCGTAAAACCTTGGACGGTGCGCTCACTGTAGAATAGGAATCCGTGCCGGCTGGAATCTACTTTATCACGTTGCAGACAGAAGAGCAATGGTATACCGGAAAAGTGATGCGGTTGTGATACGGCTATGTTTTTATTAGGTAGGTTGAACGCCTCACGCCTCAGCTCCTATTCATCTTCACAATACTCCGCTGCACTGCCTTACCATCATACTCCAGGTAAAGACTGTATGCACCGGCAGGAAGATCGCGACCGATCTCCATTGATTTTTCCTGTCCGTTGATGAGGTTGGCTGTTTCACTTGAGATGATTTGCCCTGCTGCGTTGTACACCACAATGCGTAGTTTGCCACTACAACCTGGTGAAAGCACCATGTTCATCTGCTCTGCAAATGGATTGGGATATATTTTCACATCGATACACTCGAGGTTCGCCACTTCTTCTACATCCGAGATGATGACCTCTTCACCGGTGACCCGCATTTCACTCAGGCCAAAACATTCTCCTCCGTAATTAGTGAGTCCGGTGATCAACAGATACCGGCCTTCAATATCATTGAGAAAAGGTCCTTCAGCACCTTCATAGGTACTCAATCCACTGGCCTGCGGGAAATTGTAATCACCTGCTGCATACCAGTTGACGCCATCAGTACTGTAATCGATAGCCACATCTCTCATCCCCCAATCAAGGTGTGATGGATCATTGGAATTCCATATCGTCATCTGGCCGAGCTTAAATACCTTGCCAAAATCATACATGATAAAATGACTTGCCGGCCTCGCCGGATTTGGACTTGGCGCTGCTTCACACGAGATCCATCCATCAAAGAAATTGGTGCTGTGACGATCGGGGTAACATTGTGAAAACCCAAATTGCTGCAGTGTCACCAAAGCTGAAATCAGAAGTATTATTTTTTTCATGATCATTCAATCTTATACGTTAAGGAAGCCTATTGGCGGATTCGCACCCGGTTGATAGAAGTTAGTCAGGGTTGGAAATATATTGGACAATTCTGAAGGACTTACCCCAAACCATAATGCGAGCTCAGCAAAATATTCATCAGAACTCACTTGTGGAATCAACACACCACTGCCTACTTCCATAGAAGATTCAAGGGCAAGTGTAGGGTATTCACCATAGATTCTTTTGCCAATGACATCTTCACCCATCACCATCACATTACCTCCCCAGGCATGGTCTGTACCATTTCCATTGGATGTCAAGGTGCGGCTAAATTCAGACAAGGAGAATGTAGTCACCTGCTTACCTAATCCAAGTTCTGCCATAGCATCCGCAAATTCACCAAGTGCTGTATCCAGTTCATATAACATCCCGGATTGATTATTAAGGATTTCATCGTGGTGATCCCATCCTCCATAATCGATAAAGAATATCTGGCGTTTCATGCCGAGCGCTTCATGTGCTGCGATGGAATAAGCGGCCATCTGGAAACTCCTCGATAGATAATTGTCGGTAAACTGTGTTTGAAGTTCAGGCACATTTCCGATCGCATCCTGGAACTGGAGATGACCGTCCCTCGAGCGTCGCACGACATCGATGTAGGTTTTCTGAAACATGTTCTGGTATTCAAAATCAACCATCGACTTGATCGCCTGTGTACGCATGCGATCAAAAACATTCCACTCATCATGATCACCATATCCGTAGATACCGGAGCTGCCGTTATAAGGATCCAGTGCAAACTCAATGGTTTCACGCCCGGTCTGGAAAATATTAGTTCCACCCAGGGATAAGTTCATGGAGATGTTAGGATTGTTATTCATGTCATTGATCAGGTCGGCTACTTTACCACCCCAACCTGTACCGCTGCGTTCGTTTGGCAGACCGGTCATCCATTGCTGGCCCTGATCGGAGTGAGAGTATAGGCCGAGAGGAAGTTCTACCTGGCCTTGCCAGTATTGGTCCCTTGTAGTGGGTTCAACTAATGTACCAACATTGGAAATGAAGGCCATTTTACCTTCATTGAACAGTTGCTGTGAACGCGTCATGCTGGGATGAAGGCCAAACAACCTTCCACCTGCTGCATCCGGGAAAATCGGCAACATATCATTGAGCGGAATCGCCAGATTGGATCTGGTCGCAGCATATTCATTGTATTCCGAGGTGGATCTTGGCATGAGCATGTTGAAAGAGTCATTGCCCCCCGAAAGAAAAACACACACCAGTGCTTTGTATTCAGGGTCACCGGCAGTTGCGCTATTGGCCAACGCCGCGGCTGAAAAAGCTTTCAGGTTGACAAGGGAGGAATACAGCGTTGAGACGCCAATGGCAGCACAACTGGCCTGGCCAAAAAATTTCCGTCTGCTGATAGGGTTGTCGCTAAATCTTATTTTCATATATCGTCGAAATAGAATTGAAAGAAATTAACTATCCGGTTTATTTCATGATGGCATAATCAGGAGAAATCATAATCAGGTACAAAGCAAGTCGTGTCCTGTCTCTCCTGTAATCATCTGATATCATAGGCGTGATGGCATCTTTGATAATCTGCCTTGTTCGCTCAGATAACATGCCATGAGTGAACAGCATATCAAGCCTGTTGATCAGCACCTCAGGATCTCTGGCCAAAGGAGTCAGCTCGTCAATATTGTATGTGACATGTGGATTTTCCTGTTCCCAGTCATCCATGACGTATCCCCATACAGCCCAGTCATTGACCCGGTTGATAAACTCTACGCTAGTGCGGGAGTTGTGTATCTGAAACTCAGGTCCGACTAAATCATTGTCTGTAATAGGTCCGATAGGTTGAAAATCGGGGAGGAAAAAATTAAATACAGTCCGCGAAGCCAATGGCATCTGGTTGGTCGCCTGGTAGAAGCCATAGGCTACGTTCCAGTATCGGCCATAGTATTGTTCCATTTTAATGGCTTTGGTAAAGTGCGTGTATCGTGTGAACGGCTCACGGAGTTTGCCAAAGCGATCCTCTTCAAGTGAGGTACAAGTTCTTGCCTCTGGATCCATCAGAATGGCTTTTATGACAGCAGCCATGTCGCCTCTTTCTCCCTGCCCATTGTCTGCAAATACCGCAGCAACCCTGGAAACATATCCCGGTGTTGGATTTGAGGTCACCAGGCGTTGGATCAATTGTTTTCCAAGGAAAGGTCCGACATTGGGGTGAAGGAATAATTGGTGTACGGCATCATTGATATCTTTAAGACCAGTCTGTCCTGATGGAATGACATAGCCATTCACTAGTGTTTTGGTCCCGGGTTGATGCCACTCTTCATACATGATCATCGGCGTGGTCATATCAGCTACATAGATATCTAATCCAAAGTATGGATCATCAACCCATTCGTTTTCCATGACATCGCCTACGCCTAGACCCGTAAATACTTTAGCTAGTTCTTTAATATCAGCCTGATCATAGGTTGGGATCCAATCTCCCTGACCATCCGTTTTTCGGCTGCCATCCTGATTCAATTCATAGAGCCCGATGGTGAAGAGTTGCATGATTTCCCTGGCATAGTTTTCATCGGAGTGGATATTCTCCTCCGGGATTTCTCTTGGGTTGTTCAGATGACTCAGGTAATATCCCATGCAGGGATGCAGGGATACTTCGCGGAGAAAATCTTCAAAGTTGCCGAAGGAATGTTTCAGCAGAACATCATAATAATCCGCTAATCCAAAGCCGGCATCAGCGAGATTGGATTCTATAGAGATCACAAAAATCTCGCTGAGTGCAAGGGCCACTTTTTGTCTGAGCAGGTCATCATTTTTCATGTGATTTTCCCACCAGGTATAATTGAAGATAGTCCAGTAAGGCCTTGTAGACACTTCATCTGGATCTCCTCCATTCACCAGATACCACTCGATCACTTCAGCAAAAACTTCATTCAGGCGGTCAAGTGTCTGACTTTGAGGCACGGTCATCTGCTCGTCTATCCAGGCTTCTATGCCTTGGTTGGCGACTTGTTCTATAGTGGCAAGATCCGCACCTAATGTGGCCTGAGATAAGAATCTCGAAGCTTCCATCGTCGGGCCTTCAAGACCAACTTTGTTGATGGTCTTTTCCCCAGTTGCTGATAATGTCCAGTATGTCGGCGTATAATTGCTGCTGGTGGTCACTTTAATCTCCTGCGCTGGGTCACTCCCCAGGATCACCTGGGCCTTAATTCCTCCAGTCAGACAGCCAAAGGTCAGCATGGAAAAAAGTAATTTTATTTTCATAGTACACATGGTTTGATGCGTCATTTCAATACACAAGAATGGAACAGAGAAGACTTGTCCGGGGCTATTAAAATATGTTAGGGCGAGGATGCAGAAGGAAAGATACAATTATAACCGAAATGGTTGCTTTACAACAGAATTATTTTCCGAGGAGTGACCACAATTTCCCGACACCCTGATATTTTCTGATGTGCCAGTAGGCAGCCGGCACCGCTCCGAAAGATTGGAAAAAATTGGCAATACCGGGATGCATACTCCCCTCAAAATCAAAAACTGTGCCTCGATCATGGGACACCCGAATAGCATGATCCAGTAGCAAGGCATGCGCAGAGGCCCCCTGTTCATCAGCCGTCCTGCCACCTGCGAGGTAATAGGTTGTAGAGTGATCCCAGGCAGTCAATACACCTGCTATTGGTTTCCCATTTGAAGTCGCCAGGGTCAGTGTACCGCAGTGATGGGAGGACAATGCTGAGTGAACTCTGGGGACAACAGTATCAAGCCATGGAGGCGGTTTCATTTTTCGTTGTTCATAAGACTGCCGGCACAAGGAAAGGAAGCCGGCAATATCCTCCGATGTTTCCACAACGTATTGTTTTTCCGCCTGCCGTATATTCCTGCGCAATCCCTCATTGTAGCCTTTCCGATGGTCTTCATTGTTCACACCTGGGGCAATAACAAAACTGTATTTGAGCGTAATGGGAAAAGCACTTTCCGGAATGCGGAAGAAGGTATCCGGACGCAGTGAAAGATCCAGAATTGATGATTTTGGTAATTCCGCCATTAAGGCCAGGCTGAGTTGAACATGCGGCTCTCCTCCTCCAAGCAATGAAATCCATTGCGTAAAGGGCGGGGTGACCAGGGCTGATAGCCCGCGAATCCGTGTATGATGATAAGGTAAAGCGGCTACTGGCAATCCTTGAATATCCCGCCTGACGATCGCACCCCACCCCCCATGGCCACAGGTGGCATCTAACCACCAGGGCGCCGTGTAAAGCAGTGGCTCTTTGATGGAGGCAAATAGAGTATGATATGCGCTGACAGGGTTGGATTCCACGCCTACAATATAATGGGAGTTGTGATTTCAGGGCAATTAATTCTCTGTTAACTCTCCGCTGGCTTTAAAGCCTTTAGGCAGAACTTCCCATCTTTGTGTTTTAAACCGGTATACAATGATTCGTGTTACGATGTTTTTTTTGCTGATGCTTTCGGCCCCTGCTTTGACAATCCTGGTGGCACAAACCGGAACAACAGAAAGTTTGTGGAAGACCCTGGCAAAGATTACGTATAAAAAGGAGTACGATGAATTTCTGGGTTTCAAAATTGATAAACCTGTTTTCAGCGAAGACATCAAGGCACTTGACGGCAAGGAAGTCACGGTGAAAGGATTTATCATCCCCGTGGAAGGGTATAAGGGCCACAAGGAATTCATTTTTTCTGCCTTCCCTTATAGCATGTGTTTCTTTTGCGGAGGCGCGGGTCCAGAATCCGTGATGGAAGTGGTCGCTATTGAAGCAGTCAATTATACGGCTGAATCGATTGTCCTGAAAGGAAAATTAAAACTCAACAGTGATGATGTCAATAAGCTGATGTATGCCCTGACGGACGCCCGTATCGTAAAGTAAATATGGCAGCATTTATCACCAAACCAACCGCTCTGACCAGATACCCATTTCTCCACTGACCTTTACAAAATAAGATCCTGGTGTAATCGGTGGCGACAAAACAAGTTGTTGTTCGGCTTCAATTTTACGGGTATAGACTTCCTTGCCTTGCAGGTCATAGAGAATGACATCTCCATTTCTCCATTCTGTGGGAAGATGTATCCGCCAAATATTGGTGTTTTGTTCAAAAACAAGGGATGGCTTGGACACCGGATCAGGAAGAATTCGCATAAAAGGCGAATACTCTATCGACCCATCCGACAGTTGCGCTGCAATACGGTAATACACAGCAAGTGGTTGTATAAACGGATCTGTGTATTTATATGATATCTGATTCTCCACAGGTAACACCTGGGTGACCACTGTGAAATCATCAAAACCTGAATTCAGGGAACGCTGAACTTCAAAATATTCAATGCCCAAAGATTGGTGAAGAGTCCAGTCGATTTGATTTCCACCCTGTACTATTTTGGCATCAACGCTTTGCCATTGAATAGGTAGAAAACCTGAGGCACTTACTTTATAGAGCACACCATCCAGATTACTGGCATACATCTCTCCATCATCATCTTCACCAAAAGTGACCAATCCATAGGCCAGGCCAGTGCCATCCTGAACATATACATCAAACTCGAGCGGATCATAGGAAGTCAGTTTGATCATCCAGAGGTAATTGCTTACATAGTCAGCGCATACGTAAAATCCTTCAAGTACAGGATAGTCACTACCCCTGTACACATATCCTCCGGAGATGGAGGCACCATATCCGTTTGGGCATGGATTGCAACTGTGTGGGTATTCGAAGACCGGCCAGGTAAACTCAGTGCCGCTGCCACAATTACCGGGCTCATAGTTATGGTTGCCTTCTCTGCAGTCCCATCCAAAATTCATTCCACCGGGTGTGCCGGCCAGAATCATATCGACTTCTTCCCACAGGTTTTGACCCACATCTGCAATCCAGAAATCTCCAGTCTCGCGGTCAAAACTGATTCGCCACGGATTACGAAGACCGTAGGCCCAAATTTCATCCCGTCCAGGTTCATTCAAAAATGGATTGTCAGGAGGTATCGTGTAGTTGAGTGGTCCTTGAGGTGAATTGACATCAATACGTAACATTTTTGCCAGTAGGGTTTCTAAATTTTGACCTGAATTTGATGGATCGCCACCGCCACCGCCATCACCCATTCCGATATATAGAAAGCCATCAGGGCCGAAAGCAATATCTCCTGCCTTATGATTTGTCTGCACGCCGGCTTGTTCTAAAAGAATGAATTCTGTATTCTCCTGAACATCATTAGGGTTGTTGGGATTCAACGTAAACCTGCTGATCCGGTTGGTGATCGTACCGTCTATAACGTAATTGACATAGATGTATGGAGTGGTGGGATATTGCGGATGAAAGGCAAGTCCCAGAAGCCCCCGTTCCCCACTATTCATCACCAGATCCTCGATATCAAGGAAATAATCATTTGATACGATATTATTCTGGACGATGCGGATTGTTCCCCTTTTTTCAACGATAAAAATTCTCCCTGAACCATCACCGCATCCGGTAATTACAAGCGGCTGTACCAAGGTGGGTCCGGACAAGGAAAGTGGTGTAAAATTCAACGTAGGTTGAGCTATCCCAGCAGCAGACAAAAGAAGGAGGACCAGAAATGGAGATGTTCTCATCATAAAAGCTATTACAAGTACAGAAATTAAAACAACCAATGATAAAGGAGAGAAAAGGTGGGATGCAATCCTATAAAAATAGGCATAAAAAAATAGAAAGCTGGATTTATCAGCCAGTTATTCGTTTAAAACCAAACCGGATCAGGAGAAATCCAGCGATAAGAATCAGTACAACCACATAAAACGGCATAAAGCTGATAGCATAAATATGCGTTTTATCAATGATCCACATGAGGATCATCAATACGGTCAGAACAGTGATCAGGCCCGATAGTTTTCCAAAACCAGGTACAAGATCGAGGTCCACCTGCTTACGGATCAGGATAAACGTGGCCAGCATGGAAACGATCGGTAGTACCTGAGTGTATATGTTGGTCTCCATAATGGACCTGCGTTCGAACAGAAAAAGATACACACTGAGGGTGACGGCAAAAATACCGGGTATAGCTACCAGGTAGATCAATACGGAATAAAGATATTTCCAGGGGGAGAGATGTCCCTGACCGCCAGAGAAGTAAAGTGCCAGCATAGCTATAAAGGGAACGAGGATAAAAAAGCCCAGAAGGAGGATCGGATTTTCTCCGCACAACTCGAAAAATTCGCCAAGGGTCATAGGTAAAGAATTAAATGCAAGGTAAATAAATATGTATCAGAATATAATAGGAGCCGGGGATATTGAACATGCCGGCATTAAAAACTTCGCGGGCAGGTGCCATCCTGTATAGGCTTCTTTGTTTATCTTTGCGCCCCTTTAAGGGACAAATAACAGAACGAAATATAGATATGGAAAACTTGATTTACCTGGTTCCGGTGATGGGTGTGATTGGTTTGATCTACACATGGATCAAATTTATTTGGGTCGGAAAGCAGGATCCCGGGAATGACCGGATGCAGGAGATAAGTAGGTATATCGCAGAGGGGGCTATGGCTTTCCTTCGGGCAGAATGGAAAATACTTGGCTATTTCGTGGTGTTGGTCGGCATATTGCTGGCCGTCATGGCTTCGACCAATCCCCACGGACATTGGAGCATTGCAATTGCTTTTGTGGTAGGAGCTGTATTTAGCGCCACTGCAGGGTATATAGGCATGAAGGTGGCTACCAAAGCTAACGTTCGCACGGCCCAGGCTGCCAGAACAAGTCTCAGTAAAGCACTCAAAGTTTCTTTTACAGGAGGCTCTGTCATGGGTATGGGTGTTGCCGGTCTGGCTGTTTTAGGACTTGGTAGCTTATTTATCATTGTAAGACAAATTTTTGCCGGTGATGCCGGTGTCAACAGTGCTGAAATGCTTCAGGCCATAGAAGTGCTTACAGGGTTTTCATTAGGCGCAGAGAGTATAGCGCTCTTTGCCCGCGTGGGTGGTGGTATCTATACCAAAGCCGCTGACGTAGGCGCAGACCTGGTCGGAAAAGTAGAGGCAGGGATTCCTGAAGATGATCCACGCAATCCAGCCACCATAGCAGATAATGTCGGAGACAATGTCGGTGATGTGGCAGGTATGGGTGCAGATTTGTTTGGCTCCTATGTGGCCACTGTACTAGCTACAATCGTTCTTGGACAACAGACTATCGTGATGGGTGATGATGGAATAGGTGGCTTGTCTCCTATTCTTTTGCCAATGCTGATAGCCGGTGTGGGTATTCTATTTTCTATTGTGGCTACCTTCTTTGTCAAAATCACGGATAAGGTCGGCATGACCACCCAACATGTGCAAAAAGCACTCAACATGGGTAATTGGGGATCCATCATCCTCACAGGTATTGCTTCCGCAGCACTGGTCTATTTCATTCTTCCTGAGAACATGCAATTGCGTGGACATGAATTTACGAAATGGGGTGTCTTGGGTGCTATTGTCGTTGGCCTTGTGGTAGGAACGCTCATCAGTATCATTACAGAGTATTATACGGCAATGAACAGAAGGCCGGTCAATTCTATTATACAACAATCTTCAACAGGCCATGCCACTAATATTATTGGTGGATTGGCGGTTGGGATGGAGAGTACGTTTGCGCCTATCATGGTGTTGGCCGCCGGTATCTGGGGAAGTTTTTATTTCGCAGGATTGTATGGTGTAGCTATTGCGGCCGCAGGTATGATGGCGACTACAGCTATGCAGCTTGCGATTGATGCCTTCGGACCTATTGCTGATAATGCGGGAGGTATTGCAGAGATGAGCGAACTACCTGCTGACGTGCGTGAAAAAACAGATATACTGGATGCAGTAGGAAACACTACTGCTGCTGCAGGAAAAGGCTTTGCAATTGCTTCAGCAGCGCTTACGGCACTTGCTCTTTTTGCAGCGTTTGTAGGGGTAGCAGGTATTGATGGAATTGATATATATAAAGCAGAAGTATTAGCCTGCCTCTTTGTAGGAGGTATGATACCATATCTGTTTTCATCATTAGCTATTCGCGCTGTAGGTGAAGCAGCGATGGCGATGGTGGAAGAGGTCAGACGACAATTCCGTACGATCCCCGGTATCATGGAAGGTACTGGCAAACCTGAATATGATAAATGCGTAGCTATCTCAACGGACGCCTCTATCAAAAAGATGATGCTTCCTGGGGCCATCACTATTATTTCACCTGTGTTAGTTGGGTTCCTTATTGGTCCAGAGGCATTGGGTGGATTTCTTGCAGGCGCCACCGTGAGTGGCGTTCTCATGGGTATCTTCCAGAATAATGCAGGAGGTGCATGGGATAATGCAAAGAAAAGTTTTGAAAAAGGGGTCAATATCAATGGCGAAATGTTCTACAAGAAGAGTGAGCCACACAAAGCATCCGTTACTGGAGACACTGTTGGCGATCCGTTTAAAGATACATCAGGACCATCGATGAACATCCTCATCAAACTGATGTCTATCGTTTCATTGGTGATCGCACCATCACTGGCTCAGATCTATGGTACCGATAGTACTGGCCACGATGTGGGGAGTACGATGCAAACCGAAACAACGACAACCCTATCTGGTGACATAGGCACAGAGAATCAGGAATACAGCGCATTCTTAGCCGCGTTGCAGGCGGATGGTTTATTTACCGACGCCACCTTAAAAATCGCTATCGTCAACGATAAGATTGTGATCGACGGAAAAACACTCGATACACTTGTTTCTGCAAAATATGTCCCACTCTTAGGGGGTGCGACCAATATTGAAATGGAGTTTGAATAAGGTGCACCAAAAGCCAATAGGCATGAAGCACTGCTATCCCACAAAGGGGAATTCGCAATATAAAAAAGGAGGCATGGGTCATGCCTCCTTTTTTATATGCCCTCTGTTGACGGAGAATGGTTTTGACTGGCTAAAAACCAACGCTGGTGCACATAGCAGCATCAGCAGGAATAGCTGAGATTTTCGGGGATTCTCCATAAAAATCAGTGTACAAGTTTGGGGAAGATTTGAAACTGGTCAAGTTTTTGTAGAGGGATTACCACAAATGTTGTGCTGGTACGATTGCAAAAGGCTGTGGCCAAGGCATATACGTATAGACTTTCGGTAGTCTTTGAAGAAATGATTAACAACATATTAATTTTATATCAGCCATAATCCCCGTTATTTGAACCTTTTATGCGTTATTTGCATTACTAATCCATCATGAACAGATCATTAGCCATATTGATCACCGGCATTCTCTGCCTGTTTCTATCCTTCCAGGCATCAAGCCAGGAAGTGGGTCTGGCTAGTTTCTACCACAATGGTCTTACAGGCTTTAGGATGGCAAACGGAGATCGATATGATCCGGATGATCTCACCTGTGCTCACCCTACGTATCCTATTGGCAGTATTTTAAAAGTTGCCCGAAAGGACAATCCTGATCACTCTGTGATGGTGATTGTGACCGACAGGGGACCTTACGTGAAAGGAAGAATCATCGATCTGTCACGCAGAGCTGCAAAAGAACTTGGCATACTCGATAGGGGTATAGCAGAAGTAGCAGTAGCCCTGATTAAAAAACCTGCCGAGATGGGTCTGGTGGTAAACAAATAATGGCTGAACAAATCTGTTCAGCGAATGATATTTGTTTTTAATAATACCTCTACTTAAAATCTATTAGAGCTGCATCAGCAACCGGGTAGGATCTTCAAGTAATTCTTTCACTCTGACAAGGAAGGTCACACTGGTGCTGCCATCGATCACTCTGTGATCATAGGATAACGCTAGATACATCATCGGACGAACGACAATCTGTCCGTTGACTACGACAGCCCGCTCCTGGATATTGTGCATGCCGAGGATTGCAGACTGAGGTTCATTGATGATAGGTGTACTGAGTAGGGATCCAAAAACACCTCCGTTGGTGATCGTGAAGGTTCCACCAGACATTTCTTCAAGGGTCAGCTTTCCTAAACGGGCTTTATCTGCAAGCTCCTTGATTTTATTTTCAATCTCATCAAAGCGAAGTGATTCGACATTATAGATAGGCGGCACAACAAGGCCTGTCGGGGTCGAAATAGCAATTGATATATCGACGTAATCGTGGTAGATCAGATCTTCACCATCAATGTGTGCATTGACATCGGGTTTTTCCAGAAGGGCTTGCGCACAGGCTTTTGCAAAGAGAGACATGAACCCCAGTTTGATACCGTATTTAGCTACAAACTGATCCTGGTATTTTTTACGTAGATCAAGGATGGCCGTCATATCCACCTCATTGAAGGTGGTCAGCATCGCTGTATTGTTCTTAGCTGATACCAACCGGCGCGCGATCGTGCGACGCATTCTGGTCATCTTCTCCCTGTGTTCAACACGGCTAAACGATGCATGCGTCAGAGCAGATGGAGGTGCGGAAGTAACCGTGGCCGGAGGCGGCGCTTCAAGTGTTTTGGGTCTTTGTTCTACAGCCTGCAAGGCATCTGCCTTTGTGATGCGTCCCTCTTTTCCTGAGCCTTCAACCGTAACCGGATCCACATTTCCTTCGCGAAGAATTTTTCCCGCAGAAGGTGAAGGGATCGGCTTGCTTTCTTCAGTTTTCTTTGGCGCAGGAGGAGGCGTAGATGCCGCTGTTTCTGTTGGTTTTACAGGTGCCGCTGTTTCATTAGAAGCTTTTACACTAGTGTCAATTCTGGCCACGAGTGCACCGATAGCGAGGTCATCTCCTTCTTTGGCGACATGTATCAATTTGCCTTCAGCCTCTGCAGGGAACTCAAGCGTAGCTTTGTCAGATTCAAATTCACATATTGGTTCATCCAGTTTCACAAAACTACCATCAGGCTTCAGCCACTGCGATAAGGTGACTTCATTGATGGATTCCCCAATGACCGGAACTTTCATTTCTACAACACTCATACTTTTATTGATTTCTGGGGACAAAAATAGGGTTTTTAACAGCCGTTTGGTGAATTTGGATGCAATGAACCAAAACAAAAACCATTAAAATGAAATTGATCAAAATCCTACTACACCTGGATGCCTTTTTCCAACCAATATTTCGGTCTTTCTATGAGGTTTTGGTAGAGCCATTTTAACCTGATTTCCAAACCGGAAATCTGGGGCAGAAAAATTGTCAACTTTTCTTATTAGCGAGGTTACATTTCGCTGCACTCAGGACACTTACAGTTACCCATTGTCTTTACTATGATTAAAATGATTAAATGAGGACTATGATTTAATGAAGACTATGATTAACTAAAGACTATGATTTAATGAAGACTATGATTTAATGAAGACTATGATTTAATGAAGACTATGATTTAATTAATAATCACTATAATCAATATTGTCATGAGTGGTTTTATTAAGGAGGAATATCCCTTATCAGCGCTGACAGGGAAAATTATCGGTTGTGCTATGGAAGTCCATAAGGTACTTGGGAATGGATTCCAGGAAAGAATTTATCAACGAGCGCTTGCTATTGAAATGAATTTGCAGGGCATATCATATAGTAGGGAACATGAAATGGATATCTTCTATAAAGGAAATTTACTTGGAAGGCGAAGGGTAGATTTCTTTGTAGAGGAAATCATAATGGTTGAACTCAAAGCTGTGAAGCATATGGATGATGGAGACCTAGCCCAGGCCATCAATTATCTGGAGGCCTATGGAGTCAAAATTGGATTACTGATCAATTTCGGAGATATCAGCCTTCGTTTCCATCGGGTGATGAAGCCAAAGAAATGAACACTATGATTATCTGAACACTATGATTATCTGAACACTATGATTAAATGAAAACTATGAGTATTGGAAATAGCTGTTGGTCAGTTGAAGCAATCAGTCTTAATTCACTCAAAATAATCATAGTTCGTACGTTACTTTTTGGTTACCGCTAGTGAGAGTTCTTTCAGTTGAGCATCATCAATCCCTGATGGGGCATCAATCATCACATCCCTGCCCTGGTTGTTTTTTGGAAAAGCGATAAAGTCGCGAATGGAGGTTTCACCTTTCATCATGGCACATAAGCGGTCAAAACCAAAAGCGATACCACCGTGTGGAGGCGCGCCATATTCAAAAGCACCCATCAGAAATCCGAATTGATTTTCGGCCTGTTCGGGTGTAAATCCGAGAAGTTTAAAATTCTTTTCCTGTAAAGCGCGGTCATGGATACGAATAGATCCTCCACCAATCTCCACACCATTGATGACCAGGTCGTAGGCATCTGCACGCAGGTTCTTCATCGTCTCATGATCACCATCCAGCATACGGTCTATATCGCCGGCTTTTGGAGAGGTAAATGGATGGTGCATCGCATGAAAACGATTGGCTTCTTCATCCCATTCAAGCAATGCGAAGTCAACCACCCACAATGGTCTGAATGTACCTGGCGTGCGCATTCCTAAACGTGTTCCCATTTCAAGACGCAGTTCATTGAGTTGCTTGCGTACTTTATCCGTCTCCCCTGACAGGATAAGGATCATGTCATTTGGTCCTGCTTCTGCTTTCGCTGCCCAGGCTTTCAGCTGATCATCAGTATAGTATTTTGAAATGGAACTTTTGATCGTCCCATCTGTCTGTATTTTTATATTTACTAATCCTTTGGCACCAATCTGCGGTCGTTTGACCCAATCGGTGAGATCATTGAGCATTTTGTTCGAATACGTTTCTGCCTGGCCAGGCACACATATGCCTACGATCAATTCTGCATCCTCGAATACCTGAAATCCATGTCCTTTTGCGAGGTCATTGAATTCAACGAATTCCATTCCAAATCGCACATCAGGTTTGTCAGAGCCATAACGAATCATGGCTTCATCATAAGACATGCGTGGAAATTCGCCAAGTTCGATATTCAATAGCGTCTGAAACAGATGCTGGGTCAAGCCTTCAAATGTCTGGAGGATGTCTTCGCGGGTGACAAAGGCCATCTCACAGTCGATCTGCGTAAATTCTGGTTGACGGTCTGCCCTGAGGTCTTCATCCCTGAAACATTTTACAATCTGAAAGTAGCGGTCCATCCCAGCCACCATCAGGATTTGTTTGAACGTCTGCGGGGATTGTGGAAGCGCATAGAACTGACCTGCATTGACACGACTAGGCACTACAAAATCACGGGCACCTTCTGGTGTGCTCTTGATCAGATTAGGGGTCTCTACTTCTATAAAACCGGCTCCGGAGAGATATTTCCTGGTTTCAAGTGCAACCTTGGCACGAAACATCAATTTTTCCTGTACCGGATTGCGACGAATGTCGAGATACCGATATTTCATGCGGAGCTCATCACCACCATCGGTATCATCTTCGATCGTAAATGGAGGAACCTTTGATGCATTGAGGGTTTTGAGCGAGGTTACTACGATTTCAACATCACCTGTAGGTCTGTTTGGGTTTTTACTAGTCCTCTCCCGCACCGCGCCCGTAGCTTGAATGACGAATTCCCGGCCTAACTTACGCGCTTGATGACAAAGAGTCGCATCATCTTCCATATTAAACACTAACTGGGTGATGCCATATCTGTCCCTGAGGTCAATAAAGGTCATCCCCCCAAGATCCCTTGAGGCCTGTACCCATCCGCTCAGGGTCACTTCCATACCTGCATTACCTAATCTTAACTCACCACACGTATTCGTCCTGTACATACTCTTTTTTCATTTGTTTGGGGTACAAATGTAATGGGAAAAGGCGGAAAGGTAGAAAAGGCAAGGGGAAGTCTTCATTTGGCAGTCTGCAATCCTATCCCCTTTTTCCTCATAAAGGGAGAGCTGATATTAACTAACATCTAGCACTGACTTCTCAATTCTTACCTTCTTACTCTCTTACCTTCTTACTCTCTTACCTTCTCACTGTCTTACAACTATCCTACATTTGGAGCGTGATCCAGATTTGTACGTTGATATGGTATGTTTCCTTTGCTATACTCCTAGGGTATCAATTATTTGTATTCCGTTTCGGAAAAAAACCAATTTCAGCTCATCAATGGTCAGAACTTCCAGGCGTCAGCATTGTGATCGCAGTGAAGAACGGAAGTGAAACCATCTTGAAACATTTCAAGGAATTTATATCCCAGGATTATCCGTTGTATGAAATCATTATCGTGAATGATCACAGCTCTTCCGAAGAAGAGAAAAAACTGGAAGAAATGGTAAATGGTTTTCCACAGGTTTCATTATTTCATTCAAATGATCAGCCGGGTAAGAAACAGGCACTTTCATTGGGGATTAACAAAGCAAAGTATGAACTTATCCTATGCACGGATGCAGATTGCATGCCTGCCGGTAATGATTGGATTAATAGTATGGTAACGCATGCTACCGGACACGAGCTCGTCCTTGGTTATTCACCTTACAAACATGCCAGGGGATTCCTGAATCTCTTCGTTCGTTTCGAAACCGTCATGACCGGCATCCAGTATTTATCCTGGGCCATGGTCGGGCGTCCTTATATGGGTGTAGGACGAAACATGTTATATCCGCGAAAATTATTTCAGCAAACGAACCCTTATAAAGATCAAAAAAATATACCCTACGGGGATGATGATTTGTGGGTGCAGCAAGCCTCTCCGACAAGAAAGGTGGCCGTCAATACAGATAAAATGGCTCATGTCCTTTCAGTGCCTGCTATCTCATGGAACCAATGGTTTAAACAAAAACATAGACATCTATCAGCAGGCCATTATTACAAAATGAAGGTATGGTGGCAACCCGGATTGTACGCTCTGGCACTCATCGCACATTGGTTCCTATTACCAGTTTTTGTACCGTTTCCCCTGGATGGTATGATGTTCGTTTTATTTGTTTTAGGTCTGGCCTTCAGGTGGGATACATACCGTAGATGGACATCACGACTTGGAGACAAAGACACTGATCTTTGGTATCCTCTGCTCGAAGTGGGCTATGCGTTATATCTTGCAAGTATGGGTGTGATCACCGCAGTGAATAAAAAGAAAACATGGAATTAATTCTTACCTATTTCCCGGATCTTACTGAAAGACAGAAAGAACAATTCAGTGCATTAGGTCCCCTTTACCATGAATGGAATGAGAAGATCAATGTGATCAGCCGTAAGGACATTGATCAGGTGTATGAACATCATGTGCTGCATTCTCTTTCGCTGGCCAAATACAATCCCTTTGAAGCAGGAACGCAGATACTTGATGTAGGTACCGGAGGAGGATTTCCCGGAATCCCTTTAGCGATTATGTTTCCTGAGGTTTGGTTTACTTTACTTGATGCTACGGCAAAAAAAATTCATGTAGTAAGCGAAGTAGCGGAGGCGGTCGAATTGGATAATGTACGAGCTATACATTCGCGTGTAGAGGATCATGAAGGAGAATACGCTATAGTGGTGAGTCGGGCGGTAAGCTCGTTGTCACAGATGGTGGCCTGGTCAAGACACCTTGTTCCATCGCAGCGTTGGATAGCCTTTAAAGGTGGGGTGCCTGCAGAAATTCGCAAGGAGCTACCTCCGAGATATGAGGTCATTTCGATCCCTGTAAGCAACTATTTTAAAGAAGCATATTTTGAAGGAAAATATCTGGTGGATGTAAAGAGGATAAAGGGCGAAGGCGAAGGCTAAGGCGAAGGACGGAGGTTAAGGTTCTGGGAAGGAAAACACTATTTTTAAATCTTTTCAATTTTAAACAAAACAATCATGGCAAAAAAAATAGGCATTATCGGATCTGGTATGGTGGGCATAGCGCTCGCCAATGGGTTGCATCGGCATGGGTATCATATAATGTTAGGTACTAATGATGCCACCAAACATGCCGACATCCGGGAAAAGACAGATGGAAAGGTGACCATTGGTACTTTTGAAGAAACGGCAGCTTATTCGGACCTGTTGATTCTTGCCATAAAGGGTTCTATTGCGGAAGAAGCACTCAGGAAGACAGGCATAAAAAATCTAATCGGAAAAACAGTGCTTGATGCCACCAACCCGATAGCGGATGCACCACCGACAAATGGGGTTCTGCCCTTTTTTACAACGTTACATGATAGCCTGATGGAGCGGTTGCAGGCACTAGCACCTGAGACATATTTTGTAAAATGTTTTTCTTGTGTTGGAAATGCTTTGATGGTCGATCCGGATTTTGGTGGTGAAAAACCAACCATGTTTATCTGCGGCAATGATGATGATGCCAAAAAACAAACGACCGATTTACTTGCTGAAATTGGGTGGGAAGCAGAAGATATGGGCAAGGTGGAAGCTGCACGTGCTATTGAGCCTTTGTGTATTCTATGGTGCCTTCCCGGTATCAACAAGGGGCAATGGAGGCATGCGTTTAAGCTGTTGAAATAAGTTTGTATGGAGCAAGGAGCAAGGACCTGGGCGAAAGGGGCAGATTATTATGTTGCGGATACTCCGACTCAGCAAGTAGGGCCTTAGTGCAGCAGACATAGAATACCATGAGCAAAAAACCTGGCTTCCAAGCCAGGAATTGAATTGCCACGGCTTTCAAACCGTGGGGCTCATGGATTCAATAGGATACCATGAGTA
>JAWXAW010000037.1:0-11355 GCA_034439675.1 Saprospiraceae bacterium
GGTCCCTGAGCTTGTCGAAGGGAAGAGGTTGAGTACCTTTCCTTCCTCCGCCACCTTCGCGCAGCGAAGGGGCGGTATTGGAGGGCCCCTGAACTGACCATTGACAATGGAAGGGTATAGTAAAATCAAACTGCGGATCTGCGCAAAAAAAAAGAGGCTGAAGAGGCGAAATAGGCTCAAGAGGCGAAATTGTATTACGATCAATAGTTGAATTGTAACTAAACCCAATATTTACCCCATTTAGATCGCAGCGCAGCGTAGATCCCGCCCCGTGAGGACGGCGGGAGGGCAAAGGGGGGGCGAGAAAAATCAAAAACATTCCATGGTAGATATAACCCATAAAATAATAACCCACCGCTCTGCCATAGCAGAAGCAATCGTTGCAGTGAGCAAGCAGGAGACTATTGACGCCATACGCAACAAGACCGTCCCGAAAGGTGATGTCTTTGAAGCCAGCAGAATAGCGGGTTTATTTGGCATCAAACGTACGAGTGATATGATCCCTGATTGTCATCCGGTTCCGGTTGAATTTGCAGCCGTGCGACATCGCATTGAAGGATTGGAGATTATCATTGAAACAGAAGTGCATACGTTGTATAAAACAGGTGTTGAAGTAGAAGCCATGCATGGTGCATCTGTCACCGCATTGACGATCTATGACATGCTCAAGCCGATTGACAAGGGAATAGAGATCAGGAACATCAGGTTGTTGAGCAAGAAAGGAGGCAAGTCCCAATACGCAGATATACTCAGCCGAAAATTAAAAACGGCTGTAGTGGTTTGTTCCGATAGCATATCAGCCGGTAAGAAAGTTGACTTTGCCGGGAAAGCGATCATTGCCAAGCTGAAAAAAGTGGATGTAAACACCGAAGATTACACCATCATCCCTGATGAGGTGCCTGCGATACAGGATAAAGTGCAGTCTTTATATGATGATCGATATGACTTGATCATTATCACCGGAGGCACAGGCTTATCACCCAGAGATGTAACCACAGAAGCGATACGTCCGATGCTGGACCGAGAAATTCCCGGCATCGCAGAAGCGGCACGACAATATGGTCAGCAACATATGCCGTATGCCATGCTATCACGAAGTGTTGCTGGATTAAAAGGCAATACACTTATTCTCGCCCTCCCGGGTTCGACACGAGGAGCAGAAGAAAGCATGGATGCCTTGTTTCCCTACATCCTCCATATATTCAAAGTGGCGGAAGGCATGCCACATAGTGAATAAAATCACCCGCTGCATCGCCTACAAATTTTTAAAATCATTTCGAATGGGTTCAAATCGTGTGACCAAGTAGCAGGCTACTGTGTTTTAAAAATCACCTCGAATAGGCAACCATCCTGTGAGACGAAATTGTCTGAGCCGCGAGAACGGCCTCTTTTAGGCCATAAAGCCTACAAGAGGTGCAAGTGAAATAGGAACAAGCAAGCCAGCAAATAGGATCGCTATGCTATAGAACTACTATCAAAGCGAGTTTTTTGAGCGACTAGCGTTTGGTTGGTGAGCTGTAGCACTAGGAAGCGGGTGAGGAGGTCGAACCATGGTTACTTTTTAGGCAATGCAAAAAGTAAACGTATCTCCACGCTTCGTGCGCAACGAATTCACTTCGCACTCTGGCGAAACCCAAACTTCGCCTGCTGCAAAAACGTATGCGGCATCTCCTCATCACCTTGATACCCAAGTTCAACCTTTTCACCACTATCAGGAAAATGGACAGTACCGAAGATATAATCCCAGATGCTCAGGGAGATACCATAATTGATTCCATATTTGAATTGGGCCGGAAAATATTTCGCATGATGCCATGTGTGCATCTGTGGATTGTTAAAGATGTATTTCAATGGACCCAATGGAATCCTGATATTGGAATGATTGAAATGGCCGATACTCAGGGCGATGATATGCACCACAAAAAATTCCTGAATCCCAAAGCCGATCATGCCGAGCGGGATGTATTCAATAGCGCGATACACTACGTTTTCCATCCAGTGATACCGCAGATGGGTGGCAAAACCCAGTTGCTTGGCGGAGTGATGTACTTTATGAAATTGCCATAAGAAAGGTACACGATGTAGAAGACGATGGATGTTCCATTGGATGAAATCTCTCACGACAAACATGGTCAATAGTTGCACCCAAACGGCCCATGCTGCTATCTCGATCGCCACAAGGTTGCGTAAACCAAATACATTGAAGAGAAAACTATTGAAACCTTCCACAAACACACTCGATACGGCATTGTATCCGATCAGAGAGAACAGGAAGAAATTGAAAAACATATAAAATACGTCCAGCCAGAATTCTCGGGTCCAGACGCCTTGTTCCTTTTTCCATGGGCGGAAATATTCCATGGAAAAGAAGAATAGCGAAACCCCGATCAGCCAGTAGAAGTAGTTGTGCCAGGATGGCGTTGTGATCTCATGAAACAGGTAATTGGCGTAACCTTTATAGGCATTGATAAATACTTCGAAATAATGCTGAAAGTCCATAGGCGCTATGCCAGTTTTTGTGGTTCAAAAGTACATGCAATTCAGTCTAGACTTGTGTCTCATAAGTTACAGATCAAATGAACGATCCGCTGAATTTATTCTGAATTTCTTAACCATTGAAAACCAATTGATTAGCTCTATTTAGATATGTATGTTTTACAAAATGTAAAATAAATTTCCTGGATGATGAAGATTAATAAAGAAGTGAGTCGTGCGTCTTAAGTCTGAAATCTGGCATCTAAAATATGGCATCTCAATTAACCCAAATCGCGTTATGATTGGTTTCCACTTTGGAGGGATTCCAAAATTATGACAGCAAGTTGGTCTATATCAATCGCTTCCAATGGATGCCTGAAACCCTCAATGATTTTAAGGTGCCCTTTTTTCAATTGACTCGCTGTGTTCTCAGATTCTTCTATGGTCACCATGTGATCATCAGTTCCAATACAAATCAATACCTCGTTCTCAATGGTCGCGAAGTCTGCTGCAGTCATAGCCTTGCCGGCACCAAGTTCCGTCATCATTTCAGCAGTTAGGATCATAATGCTTTTCCACGCTGCCGGCGCATGCCTTTTCGCAAGCGTGTCAGCAAAAGCAGGGATTTTATGTTCGATGACTTCAGGATTCATCATACGCACTTCCTTGGCCGCTGAAGCCGGATCCCAGTGAAACTTCGTGCCAAGGGTAATGATTTTCCTGGCTCTCCCTGGAAATTGATGTGCCAGCTGAAGCGCGACATAGCCACCCATACTATAGCCAAATAGATGAGCAGACAGGATATGATGTGTATCCATGAACTCAATAATGTTTCGGACAAACAAGTCAATGGTGAACGGTCCTTCGATCAGGTCTCCTCCATGGCCTGAAAAGTTTAGCGTATAAACATCAAATGCAGAAGAGAGTAATTCCTTTAATGGTTCCAGCTGTGTTTTGCTTCCCAAGGCTCCATGCAGCAGAATCAAATTTTCTTTCATAGCTATTCCGTAACTCCTGGTTGATCTCCATCACCACTAGCCTTTGGCATGCGGAATATCTGCTGCGGATATGGAAAGCTGATGTTATGTTCGGTCATCGCTTTAAAAATCGCTACCCGTATTTCACTCTTGATATTCTCTACCCGAAAAACCTGGGAGCACCAAAACATAATCGTGATTTCAATATACCAATCTCCAAAGGTGGTGATCCGAATCGAGGGTTCGGGTGCAGTAGCAACTGCTTTGTGCTGGAGGGTGACTTCTTTAAAGAGGCTCATGACCCTGGTGACGTCTTCTTCATACGAGATGTTGACCACGATTTCAAAACGAGAGGTTTGGTGACTATAGGTCCAATTGACGACCTTACTCTGGGTGATGACCGAATTAGGCAGGATGATGAATTTGTCCTCACGGGTCATGACGGCGGTGGTCCTCAGTTTGATTTCCTTGACTCGGCACACGATGCCATCCACTTCAATCACATCATTGACCTTGATGGTCCCGTCAAACAGGATGATGATCCCGGAGATAAAATCATTAAACAGATGCTGAAGACCAAAACCGATACCTACCAGGAGCGCTGCAGAGCCTACAAAAAGAACGGAAAGATCAAACCCGATAATGCTAATAGACACTACTATAGCAATGACAATAATGCTGTATCTGGCCAATTGTTTAATGGAATATTTGGCCCCTTCATCTATTTTTTGGTTTTTGCGGATTCCCCTCGAGAGCAATCTCAATATGATCCAGGTGACGATGATCAGGATGGCCAGGCCAAGCAGGTTATGCACATGGAAGGCGTAATTCCCGAAGTTGATAAGTTGATAATCAAGTATTTCTTTCATAACCCGGCTGGTTTATCCATTTCTGAAGTCACGGACAAAAATTTGAAAGTAAAACAATCTTTGGACTTCTGCACCCGCCAGGGAGCCATACTTGACAAGGGAATACGGTGGTAAGGATGTTGGTGTGATCCCGGAAGCAAGTATCGTCAATAGGATAGCCGGTTCGGGAGCAGGTCTATTTTTTCCATTCGATTTTTACAGCGGAGATTTTTTCATTCTCCAGTCGCGTATGCGGAAGGGCAGCAAACCCGTTTTTAATATAAAAGGAAAGTGGAGATAGGTATGGATCTCCATTTTAATTGCGCTCATGAGGGTGGTTAATACCCCATCCGTTGAGGTGGCCCTCTTTTTCTTTGATGAGGTTCAGCAGCACATGACCGAGTCCTTTACCCTGGTGTGCATTGCTGATAATAATTGAAAACCATCTGTCACTTGCCCGGGCAAAGGTATACGCCCATCCCACAAGATCACTTTCGTTTTCGAGGATAAGAAAATGGGTGTGGCTGGCAGACGCTTCATGAAATTCATCAAAGGCTGTTGGGGTGATAGCCAGATTTTGGGGGTACTCCATATTCCATAGCTGGCATATCATTTCTTTCTGCTCAGATATCAGTATCGATTTTTTGATGATTTTCATGGACATGGGTAGCATTCAGAAATGGTAGCGGGTCATTTTTTTTGACAGATAGCGGTCTACGTCCACATCGGCAGCCCGTAAAATTAAGGAAATCAAAACTGTTTCATCGATTTCATCCACATGCGTAAAATCTTTATAGGATACTTCCTTGCGATTTCCTTTGTCAAGATATCCGTTTTCATCCTTCAGCAGGAATCCTTTGGTAAATCCAAATCTCACTCCTTCATACTGTGATTTGCCTCCCCACAGAATGGATGCCGGCCAGATAAAGCAGATATTTGCATGACGTTTGTAATACGGGACATTATAGGCCAGTTTTTCATGGCAATCCGGAATGGCCTGAAATATAATTTCGCGGAGTTTAGTCACCAGGCTTAACTCATTCACCGGAATAAATGCAAGGAATTCCTCTACACTTTTGAAAGAAACGTCCTGCATTTTTCTTTTCTTCAGGAGCGGCGATGGTTGCATGATGTCCTTTTTACTTTGGATTACGCTGATCCCTGCTTTATGTCTTCCGTGATCAGGATAAAGTAAATATAGATATACATTCGATTTGCGGTATAGAGGCCAACAAAAGGTTTTCTCAGACAGTATCAATAGGCGTTGAACAGGTAAATCAGTCGTAGAAAGGGGACGGTCAGCCCGGATGGTAAAATTGGAGGAGCAGAGACTGGTATGCATACACATCCTTCGGTTTTATAGTGATCATCTCAGCTAGTATTTCAAGTTTGCCACGCTCCTCCACCTGCAATGCTTCTGCCCACAACGCGACTTCAGTAAGGACCAGGTTTTCTGCTTTAGTTGAGGGCTCATCCATTCCAGTCTTATGCAGAAATCTCATTCGACATTCGTTTTCTGCAATGAGTCTGTCTCCTCCAAAGTGCTGCCTGATCATCTTCGTCACCCTGATGGCTATGTCCTGTACTTTTGGTGGAATTTTCCGGCCTAGTGCAAGACCAATGTTGGAGGCCGTAAACTCCACCAATACTTTCTGGCTGGTCCTATAGCCCTTTCGGGCTTTTATCTTTCGTTCTTCTTTCAGAGCTAGAGCCTTTAGTTCTTTATCAAGTGGCCGGAACCCAAAGCGGTAATAAAACCAGAATGCACCGGAGGCTATGCCTTCAGGATTGTCAAGCCCAAACTGGTATGCCTCTATTTCAAAATATCGGATAGCAAATACATGTCGGTACAATCGTAAGAGTTGGGCCATGACAAAGGCAGACTCCCCGTTTCTATAGGGTTTAAATATATTGATGCCGAAATTCGCTCTTTCACCGAAGACCCATGCGCCGCCGTATGCAACCGGATATCCATTTTTAAAAGCGGTATATCCCACATAGGATTCGAGGGGCATTTGCCGCGAAGGTACCATCCCATAGATCGCGATCGATATTCCCCTTTCAAGTCGGTACCACCGGAAGGAGTTTTCATCCATGTAGGTGCAAGGATCGGTTTCTCTTCCGGTCAGCAGCATTGCATTTTTTACCACACGCACAGCAGTTTCCTTTGCTGTCATATCAAGATATATGGGCGCAGGAACAGCAGCATTTAAAATGGCGGATGAATCAATTTTCCGGAGCAGGTCATTGTGCACATACGTTTCAGCGATCGGTAACCTGTTAAATGCCTTAGACAAGGCCTTACTCGTTGGCGTAATGCTTACGACCGTCTGGAGCCGGTCAAATAAGTGATCCTTGACATAAGGCAGCTCGTCGAAACGTGCCAGTTCATTGATCACAAACTGCAAACGTTTGGCTGGAGTAATTTGCAAGGCATCCATTAACTCTATGTTTTCGAGCCCTGCTGTAGTTTCTGCCTGCTCAATGGAAGGCAGGGTTAACCTGAGCACATCATTGAGGGTATGGGATGGGTTGACAAAATCATCCAGGATGATCTTGCAGTGGGGATGTACAAGAAGCCATCTAACCATGTCATGGGAAAAACGGGTAATCATTTGTGTGAATGGCAAGCCGGAATTGACCAGTCTCTGATTCCGGTATTTTACGCTTGATTTCAGGAACGAAGAAATACGTTGCATTTCTTTTTCTGCAAGTGAACGTTGCGCTTCATCGGCGGGATAGGCGATGACAAAGAGCAAAGCGTCATAATAATGGATAAGGTCCTGATGGTTGCTGAAGGGTAGGGAGGAGAGATTTGTGAGGCAGTCATACCGTGATGCATTACTTACAGGATCAAAACTGTTAAGACAGTTTTTAAGCAAATTGACTTGGTTTCGGAAGGAGATCCTCATAGCGGAAAGGAGATGTGGCTATGGTGAAAGATATTGTTTTCTTTTCAGGTCCCCGTATTATAATGATAGCTTTGTGGCCTTATGTAGCAATGATATGGAAGATAAAATCGTAGTGAAAGATAGCAACGGCACATTGCTCGCTGAAGGAGATGCAGTGCTGCTGACAAAAGATCTCAAGGTAAAAGGATTCAACAAAGACCTCAAAAGAGGCACGTTGATCAAAAATATCCGTCTTACGGACAATGCCGGGGCTATCGAGGGTAGAGTCGAGGGCAGTGTCTTGGTAATCAAAACGATGTACCTGAAAAAGAAATAATCAATTTGCGTATCCCGCTATTGAAATCAGCCGATGACTTCAATTCCTAGTAAATAGCTTCAATCTGGTATTTGGTGGTGTTAAACTGGAAGGTATCCCCTTGTTTCAGACCTTTCATATGGCTGTACAAGGGTGCTTTTTCGGACATACCAAACACTTTTGTACCCTCCACTTCAATTTCCTCGCTCGATACGCCAATGAAAAATATCCGCTGGTCAGTGACAACGACAGCTCCTCTTTCTACCCGGTCTGCTGGATCTTTGGGATCAATAGAGCGGAGAATTTCCATTTCGGACCGCACAAATTGAAGTTCTTGTCCCATGACTTCAAGCATTTCCTCCGAAGAGTCTGACCCTTCGTCCGTCTGGCTTGGTGTTTCGGTATGGTTATAGGCTTCGGATTTCACTTCATCAATCCTTTCTGTGAAATGTCTGATGAGATCTTCTTGTTTATTTATACAGGTAGCAAGGATAGCTATTTTGGATATCTTCTGGCTCATATGTATTGTAGATGTTTGGATTCCAAAGATAGGCTTATACGGGCAGAGTTCCCTTTTCAGTTGAAAGTAGTTGAGTAGTATTTTTTACACTTAGGATAGGAGCAAATTGTCCCGGAAATCCTTTAAAAGCCTTTGGGTACTTAAAAATCTATGGATTCTCCAGCAGGTTGGCGATAGATTGAAGAATAGGATTCCAGCCTTCACCATGATTAGACACCTCTATGTATCGTTCCTGTCCCCTGGCAGCGTTTTCGAACCCGTCTTGGGTGACGGTCAGCGTAGTCTTCCCGTTTACTTCCTCCAGTTTATAAGTGACATTCAGATAGTTTTCAGGGATATCCTCCATCGTAGAGTTAGGATCAAATACGGTGTACCTGAGCAGGTAGGGTGGGTTGATTTCGGTTATATATCCTTTGACAAACACCATTTTTTTTCCTTCGTATTCCCCTTCCCACAGTAACAGACTACCTGGTGTCCAGTCCGAGATAGGTTCGCAACCAAACATATAAATCCTGGTCATTTCCGGATCCACCAGTGCTCCCCATACGCGCTCGACCAGAGCATTGATAGTGATGGTGTTATGGACAATCATTTTGTCTTTCATAGGCGGTAAATTTAGCAAAAACCAGCCCACTTCATTGAACTAGTTCCAGGACGCCAGGTGCGCGATGTACTCTACAGTTACCCATGTGGGGCGTGCTATAAGTTGCGCTTCGAAATGCTGCTCCTTGCCCCCTGCCCCTAGCTCCTTGCCCCTTGATCGGATTACGGACTTTAAAGAGTGGCTCGGTTGATAGGGCTGATGATTACAGAATAGTTACAAATCTACTAGTGCGAATAGTGCAGCACTGAAAATCCGTGAGGTTAGATCCGGTCCTGGTTGGTGTTGTCATCAAGTTGTCTATCTCATCTCTGTGTAACAAATCACATGCATGACCCATTTCATGAGCGAGCGTATCAATGGCTCCTGAGGAAGCAATCAGAATAAAAGATTCGGGTAACATGTAGCAACCTCTGTCACCTGATGCCAGTGTGTCTACCCATATGGCTTTCAATATATGTCTTGGCCAGATAAGCCCGGAAGGGAATCTTAAGCACTTGATACTATCTACAATTCCCTGGCAACATGAAAGGGTTTCATATTCACTCCTGTCGCCTCCAAAATATCCTCCTGCATCACATCCGGAAGCATTTGCGAGATATTCCCGGCCTGTCACTGTAGTGATCGGCGAAGCGATGACGCTTACATTACAGGTAGTGTAAATAGCAATAGCTGTTTGTATTTGCCGCTGTATTGTTGCAATTGGAACAACGGGAGTCCCTGTGGCATCAGCAATGACGATCGGGCAAATACGGAAACGTTTTCGTCCGGTATTTAACCCCGCGAGGCAAATCAGCCATTCCGGAAAGGTGATGATCCTGTTGCCTAACCACTCCAGGATACTGATAACATGGGTGACAACCCAAATGATGACAAACACAAACTCACAGACAATTCTGGTAACCCAACTCACAATCGTAATGACGACCCAAATCGTTGCACACACTACTTCAGTAATAACCGTAGTGACAACATCACATATAGCATCAAGTGGCCAGGGTAACCAGCTACATATGGTTTCAGATATTGTGCTGGATACATTTCGACATTCTTCACGCGCTTCGTTCCTGGTTTCTTCAATCCGTTCCTGGATTTCTCTGCATATTCTTGCCATGGCTAATTAAGTTTAGGGTAATCAATTTTATGTTGAGGTATTTTCCAATTGCGTGGCTAGGTCTAGCAGGGCTCTGCGGGCACGCAGCAGCGCCACTATTTTTGCTATCAGCATGATGACAAAGGAAAACAGGAAATAGAGGAGGATCGTTTTTCCGATACCCAATGAATAAACTGAGATGATGCCTGAAAAAACAAGGATGATATAGCCAATAAAAGTAAAGATGCCTGCCACTCTTCCCTGATGACAGCCACAGGTGCTATAATGCCGTGCGATGGTTTTTTCTACTTCCTGATTTGCTTCTTCTGAGAGATGGGAAAACTGAACTTTAAAGGTCTTTTTGCCTGGAGACCAGATATTGATTTTTCCAGCTAGTTGCCTTACCTGGTTTGACTGAGTGATATACGTGAGATGCTCCATACATCTTTAAGGTTGACATGAACAAATCAATAGCTGTCTGACGGCTATGGTCAGAAAACAGATTTCATTAGTTTGTCACAAAAGATGATGTCAGCAATCGGTATCACGGGCATGCGCATGATGACTACGCGCATTTAGTTTCCGAATGTACAAAATGGATTTGATTTTTTATCTCAAAAAGATGAAAATAAATGATCAATAGGTTTTTTCTGTCTATACGATGCCATGTGAGGATTTTCCGGCAGCCCTAATATTGTAATACGTTTGGTGCTGAAAAAATACAGGAGGGTGGGATAGAATGCAAGGAAATTATTCCTGATTTATTTTCTGGAGATCATAGCTTTTTTCTCCAAAACTTACCTCCACACATCTTTTATCAATATCATCGTACGTATCGCACTTCAGTTTGTATAATTCCAGTTTGTTCCTTTTAAATTTAAATCCGAAATATTCCATTTTATCGGCTGAAGTACCAAAGCCAACCTGATCAATTTGTAGGCCGGCATCAAAATAATCGATGACCGGTTTATAATACTTGTATTTGCCAAGTCCGCTTACTTCTCCGTTAGCTTTAAATTCAACCTGCTCTCCTTTTTTAGAACTATAGTTTCCTTTAAATAGGATTTCTTCCAAAATCCGGGGTTCACTTCCGGTCGGTATTGAATTGATTTTGATAAAGAGTTTATCGTCGATTTTGATGCTATCCGATGTGATCGTTTGAATATTGTACTTGACATTGGACAGGGTGTCTCCTTGTTTTTCCCACAGTTGGAATGCGCCATTGTTGTTGACCGTCACCAGGTCTGAGATTCCTTCGTGAAAATTTATAATCATAGTGGCTGGGCGCAATGTATGGTCGGGAAGTTGTATAAAGCATTCCTCACTGCCTTCCTGAGCTTTGCGCGGAGACTGGCGATCCCGGATATCGTTTAGATAAGCTTCACTGATCCAGTTTCCTGAAAATGGGACCGGGACACTCTTGGTTTTGAAGGTCATAGCAGGTGCAGTACTTTGCTGCGTAGGTTTGGTGTCCCCGCCACAAGATAGCAGGGTAGTGGTGGCGATGACGAATAGAAGGATGTGTTTCATTACAGAGGATGTTTTAATAAGCCAAAGATACGGCTGTAAGGAAAGACAAGGTTACCCGATAACTCAATCTGATAGGCTTTGCCCCTATCCACCTGTTTGATGGA
>JAWXAW010000038.1:0-6650 GCA_034439675.1 Saprospiraceae bacterium
ATCGGGAATAAAAGTAGGGGTTCAGAATTCTGAACCCCTACTTTTATTCCCGATGAACGCTCAATAATTCGCTTCAAAAAATGCTTTGTATTCTGTAAGCGATCTCGCTTTGATCACCTCCCGATAGTTCTTTTGCGTGATAGGGTATACTTCAAAAATAGCATTTGCCGGAAGGAAGTCTTTCGGATTCCTGATAGCTGTTTCAAAATACGTCATCGCCTTTTCCTTCGTATTGAAAGATCTCACCAATACGAGAGAATGATTTTTGGCTGGATCGAAAACAAGATTAGTAAATTTCAGATTGTCCAGGGCGAAATACTTCTTATGAAATTCTGCTAAGGCAATTTTGGTATTGGCAAGCGTCACCTCTTCTTGGTTGCTGACATACACTATAGCAAAATGTAGTGCATTATCTTCGATGGTAAAGGTAGCGGATTCCAACCCTGACTCCCCATATGCTTTTCCGGAACCTGTATCCCCGAGTAACAATAACATATCTCTTGCCTTCTTCTCTTCCTCACTATTAGGATACCTGGCGATCACGTGTTTCAGGCCATCAACATATGCATCTTTACTCACCGTGGCCCCCATACTCATTGCCCTCAACAGATCAAACTTTGCCATCAGCACATTATTGACACCGAACTTATCTTCAAGGTTTCGGATATTCGTTAACACCTCATCATGCTTTTCTTGCTCAAACAGAATAAAAGTTTCATCATAATACTTTACCAGGCGATCATGCTCAGACATCTGCGTGGCAGCAAAATTTGGATCAGAAAGGACCTTGGCAAACCTTGAATTAGGATACTGTGCAAGAATCATCGCTTTATATTTCTCTGCTCTTATATGGTCGCCCGCGGAAAGGGATGAGAGATATAACTGGTAAAATGTTTCCAGTTCCTCCGGAGCATCCGGATATTTTTCCAGCAAAGATTCCATGATCTCAATAGAACTCTTGAAATCATCCAGCCTGTCCCGGTAGAGCTGCCCCAGAGAGAGCATTGATTTTCTGATTTTGGCATGGCATAAAGCCCTGGCCGAATCATTTTTAGGTACATCTTTGAAGAAGTCTTCAATCTCACTTACGTAAATCCCAATCTGACCTTCCACATCTTCACTAGCCTCTTCAACAGTGGATGCAAACTGACCTGCCTTTGAACTAACCCTCCAATAATCCGTCAGCGGAATATCCCCCCATTCCTTTTCAAACTCTCTTTTGGTTTTTTTAATATTCTTCTGATCAAAAGCCCAGAATACACCTGTACCAATATCCGTGCCTCCCGTAGGACGGGCAGGGGGTAAACTTCCGACTCCGGCTCCAGGGTTAGCTGCGGTGCCACTGGGAGAGGATTTATTACTTGCAGCCTGGTACTTACTTTTTTCAGCAGCTTCTTCGGCTTCCTTTTGTTTCTGAAGTTTAATATTGACAGCAACAATTTTTAATTGTTCCTGGGTCAGGTTGGAGAGATATAAGAGACTATCCTGTAACTTAATCGTATTGAGATTAAGTGCGATGTCAGTCAGATTGTCAGCTAATTTTTTGACCTCCTTGTATCTGGGGTCGGTTGATTTCATGATAGCTGCGCATGATTTATAGGCTTGTTCTGCTTCAACATATTGTAACTGCTGCATATAAAGCGTGGCAAGTAAATACTGGCTTTCAATTTCCTGAAAGGCATCGGTGCCAACTGTTTCCACGCTCTTTTCGAGATGCGTGATCGCCAGTGGAATGTCCTTTGCATCAACGGCAAGCGTACCCATCAGGAAATAGATCCTGCCCAGGTAATTGACGTTCTTGATGTCCTTGACCATCTTTTCAAGTTGTGACGTTGCTTCTGCATTGTTCATCGAGTTGTTCTGAACAGAGGAGCGGATGATGGCAAGCTGGGTGTTGAAAATCATCTCATAATCATTACTGAAATCAAGCGCTTTTTGGTAGTAAGTTCTCGCTTCCTCTACCCTGCCCTCGCGGTAATGCAATTGTGCTATGATGTAACTATACCTCGCCTTGAGTGAATTATTGTTTGCTCGCTCAATCGCCTGCTCCAGAAAAGGAATGACCTGTGGATAATTGCCACGTTGCAGATGATAGTAAGCGCGAGCTACCGGCAATTCCATATAGACCCGTGGTGGCAGTATATCATCCCCTTCCAGTCTTCTGAACTGATAATCAGCAGAGGTCCAGTTTTCACGTTCTATATATGTTTTCGCCAGCCAGAGGATTGATTCATCATATGCTGCTACTCGCAGGAAAAAGTTTGCCTGATCACCTTCGGCTTTCGCTTTCGCTTTGAGTTCAGCAGCGGTTGGATCGTATTTCTTTTCCTCAGAGAGAGGGATTGCCGTAGTTCCATCAGCAGCTTTAGTGGTACCTGGTCTCACCAAGTCATCGGTTGGCTGTCCCTTCTTCTTGCGTTTGCGGAGTTCTTTATTGTACTTCTTACGTTCCTTTTCGGCCTTTTTACGGGCTTTTTGCAGTTCCTTTTTCCGTTTATTGGCTTCCTTGGCATCCGCATCTGATTTTCCGCTTTTCTTGGAGGCACCAGTTTTGTAGCCCTTTTTATTCTTGATGGTAGCCCTTTTCCCGGTAGGAAGGAACTCATCCATGTAAAACTCGAAAGCATTTTCAGAAGCTTCGTAGTCCTTCTTTAGGTAGAGCGACTTGCCAATGAGCAGATAGCAATCATCCGCCCAATCGCTGAATTCATGAAGCGTGACAACGACAGAAACCTTTTTAATGGCTTCATCCAGATCAGCTTTGACAGCATCTGCATTGTCGACTGCGGCATATTCGTATAATGGAAGTAATTCGTTGTAATTATCCTGGTATTGGTCTTCAAGGGTGACAATACTCTCATTAACCAGTTCATTGGCGTTAAACCAGCCGTTGAACCTGGAGGTGAGATTATGATAGTATTGCCCTATTTTTGACTGGTCATTACGGCTTTTCTTGGTCACGCACCCGCTCAGCATTCCCAGGGTCAATATGATCAAAAAGGCGTTTTTCACGTTAATAGGGTATAAGAGGCTGTCTGATTTCAAACTGATAGGGAATTTCCGGATAGGTTTAATGCTATTTAACTGAATTGGACGCAAATTTATTTTAAAAAATCAGTATCCGTCTCATCATCATGATAGAGCAGGTTAAAACACGTAAACGCAACTGGCATACGATATACAGGTTAGTCCTCCGCAAGGATGAAACCCTGGAAGAAGTGGGCTCTTACCGGCTTACACTACTAAATATCTATATACTTCTCTCCTCGCTGATCCTGGTGGCTATGGGATTGATGGCCGTCGTCATCTTTTTTACGCCTCTCAAACGCCTCGTGCCGGGTTATGCCGAACCTGCCCAACATCCGGAATATATCAAACTGAGTAAAAAAATGGCTGCTCTGGAAGGTGAGCTGACGAGTTATAAGCTTTATTATGAGCACTTTAATCAGTTGATTCGCCCGCCGGACAGCATCAATGCACCAAAAGTGGCTTATACCTCCAAAGTCATCACGGATCAAAAAGGAAAAGATACAAGTGTAAAAAAAGTGAATACTAATGAACCTGCCAAGACACCAAATACAATCATTAACAGCTCCCCTGAAGTGACTATTCTGAATCTGGCTGATTACAGATACCTCATGCCACCCATTTCCGGGGTGATCAGTAGCGGATTTGATGCAGAAATCAACCACCTGGGTGTAGATATCCTGGCCCCTCACGATACACCGGTCAAAGCCATTTGGGACGGACATGTCATCACCGCGGACTGGACACTCGAAACTGGCTATACAATCGGCATCCAGCACACTAATGACATGGTCTCTTTTTATAAACATAATGCGACCTTGCTAAAACGGACCGGGGCTTTTGTCCGTGCCGGGGAAGCAGTAGCTATCATTGGAAATACAGGAAAAATGACTTCGGGGCCGCATCTCCATTTTGAATTGTGGCTCCAGGGCAAACCAGTTGACCCCACCAATTATATTGATTTTTGATGGACGCCGTTAGTTCAAGTACAATCAGCAAATTTTCAATTATATACATTAGTTTATCCACCATCAAAGGCCTTCACCTTCATTTTGGCTCACTCTTTGCGTGATCCTCTCTTATACCGATGAAAAATCAGATGCTACAACCTGCATTTAATAAAAAGGGTGAGACCCTTAGTCCAATTTTACCGGAAGAAATCAAGAACTTCCTGATAGACATCGATGGGACAATATGTGATGATATCCCTAATGAAGAACCCGAGCGAATGGTGGATGTTCCATTCTACCCAGATGCTCTCGAGATCATCAACACCTGGTATAATGAAGGGCACATTATTACTTTTTTTACCTCCCGGACCGAAGCTCACCGTGAAATCACGGAGACCTGGCTAAAGAAATGCGGATTTAAATATCACGGCCTGCTGGTGGGGAAGCCAAGAGGTGGTAATTATCACTGGATTGATAACCACATTGTAAAAGCGACCAGGTTTAAAGGCAAGTTTACCAACTTCATTAAGAAGAATAAGGAAATCGAAATATTCGAGCCCTAGTCTATATCCGATACACATTTATTTTTTAATAAGGTCAAGCATGGCTTCTTCAATCGTATTGAATCTGAAGTGGAAGTTTTCCTTGCCCAGTTTGATTGGGTGAGCATTACAACTCTGCATCAGCATTTGATGCATTTCACCCAACATCAACTGAAGCCCAAATTCCGGAACCGGTATGACAAGACGATGGGGTGAATACGCAAGACTTGCCGCTACCACTATTTCCTTGTTAGAAGCAGGTGAAGGGGCAACGGCCAGATACGTGCCGCTCATCCTATCGTCATCCATAGCAAGGAGCATGATGTCTACTAAATCATCAATGTGAATCCATGGCCAGATCTGATGCCCGTCTCCAAAATACCCCAGGAATCCAAAGGGGGCTGTCCGTATGATTTCAGGCAAGGCGCCGCCTTTTTCACTCATGACAATTCCGATCCTGGCAATGACTGTGCGAATCCCCAGAGATTCAACTCCGGCATGACCCTTCTCCCATTTCCGGACCGTGCTGATCATCCATTCGTCTTCGGCAATTATCGGGGATGTTTCATCAATAGGTTCTTTTCCCCTGTCACCGTATATGCCGATGGCGGATGCACCGATATATGCCTTCGTGTTCAGTAATCCCTGCTGCAGATATTTTTCTAGCGTGGCTGCTGCATTGACACGGCTATCGACAATTTCTTTCTTTCTAGTGGCCGTCCATCTACCACCAGCGATAGAGGCACCTGCGAGATTGATGATCACATCAAAGGTCATAACTTCGGACAGATAAATGGTACTCTGTGCCGGATCCCATACGATCTTACCGGGTCCCGGCTCCCGGCTTAAGATCATAACCTCCCAGCCATGGCGCAGTGCACGTTCCTTGACATCTGTACCTATCAGGCCAGTTCCCCCGGCAATCAGCAGTTGTTTATTCATCAGCCATACAACAACTAAGGGCCAGGATGGTTACATATCTGTCTACAAGATTTTAATATTCCCCTCCCCCCTTCTTATATGTTCTACTCAATACGCCATGGCATGTTTATCTTTGATAGATGTACAGGAAGGGAATTATACCTCACACCATTTTTTGTGTTTTACTGACGGCAGGACTATTTTCCTGCAAAAACGCAGCAGATATTTCATCTCTGGCGGTAACCATCCGGTTACCAAACGAGCCGGAAAGCCTACATCCAATCTTCTCTAAAAGCGCGTATGCTTCTCCAATTGAGAGCCTCATTCTGCTTCCTATTGCCGAGTATGACCCGATTTCACTGACGCTCACACCCTTGTTGATTACAAAAATGCCAGTTTCCGAAATGGTCACTGAAGGAAAGCATACCAATGGCAAAGTCTTTAAACTTGAATTCCGACCAGAAGCTGAATGGGCAGATGGCAAACCGGTGACAGGCGAAGACTATTTATTCACTTTCAAATCTATTTACAATCCATATGTCAATGCAGACAGCTGGAAAAACTTTACGGATTTTATCAGCGAAATCGTGATCGATCCAAATGATCTGAAAAAAGTTTCTGTTTATTTTGACAGTACTTATATCCTTGATTTTGAAGCAACCACCAATTGGAATCTGTATCCAGCGCATATATATGACCCGGAAAACATCATGTCGAAATTTACGCTCGAAGAACTCAGGGCTTCGGATAAAGTATGGACAGCAGAACAAGACTCCTTATTAAAGAGATTTGCCACGATGTATGAGTCCCCTGCATTTTTCAGAGAGACTGTATCAGGTGCAGGTCCGTATGAACTCGATGAATGGATGACGGGTGAATATATCCGGCTTAAAAGAAAACAGAACTGGTGGGGTGATAAAATTGAAAACCCCCCTTCTTTGCTCCAGGCATATCCAACAGAAATTACCTATAGAATCATACTCGATGCAGCTGCGGCAGAAGCAGCGCTTAAGGCGGGCGAAATAGACCTGATGGCTGAAGTGCCTGCATCCTCTTTTAAAACGTTAAGTGCTGATCCTGACTGGAAGGATAAATTACAGTTTGTAACTCCTCCCTTGATGGTCGTCAACTACCTTGAGCTGAACAATCGTGATTCTATCCTGGCTGACCCCAGGATCAGGAAGGCTCTTGCCTATACATTAGATTATGA
>JAWXAW010000039.1:0-3493 GCA_034439675.1 Saprospiraceae bacterium
AAATATGATCATGAGATCGTCGGACGCAATAGCCGTATGGACACGTTGCAGGCAGCTGTGCTCTCTGTCAAGCTTCGCCATCTGGAAGCATGGACAGCACAACGTCAACAAATAGCAGCCCGTTACCGGTCCTTGCTGAGTAAGCTGAGTAGTATCCAAATGTCCGGGGAATATGCGGACAGTCCGGGCGTATATCATCTCTTTGTGGTGCGCGTAGAAAAGGGAATCCGTGATGATTTCAGAGCATATCTAAAGGCAAAAGGTATTGAGACCGGAATACATTACCCGATCTCCTTATCCAAACTCAAAGTAACTACGGATCAACTGAAGATCAATGTCCAGTGCCCAGAAGCAGAAAAGGCCAGTGAAGAAGTAGTTTCTTTGCCGATCTATCCGGAGCTGACAAACCAACTGCAGGATTACATTTGTGAACATATCAAAACCTATTTCCACAAGTAAAATTAAATTGAATAGCCCCCACCTTCAGGTGGTAGGGTAAAGAAGTATATGGGAATCATACAACGACAAGGTCTCAAGTCAAGCATCATCAGCTACTTTGGCATAGCCCTGGGGGTGCTGAGTACCATGTACATCTATCCGCATGCACTAGAGATCTTAGGTTTATTCAGGTCCCTCGTTGATGCATCTATTCTGATCGGAATTGTAGTCATGATGGGCAGCAGTGTATCCGCTGTGCGTTTCTTTCCTAAGTACCAGGATGCAACTACAGGGCATGGTGGTTTACTGACCTGGTTACTCATAGTCTCGGGAATTGGTTTTATCATTTTTCTGCTTGTCTATCCCTTGCTGGACTCCTGGATGGTCGATTATATCTTTCATGAAGAAAACAGAAAGTATGCTGACCTGATAATCTACATCATTCCCCTCACGCTGTTTCTGGCCCTGATCAATTTATTGTCCAGGTATATCTCCAACTTCAGACTGATTACGATACCTGCTGCGCTTGAGCAACTGAGTATCAAGCTGGCTCTTCCGGTGATCGTCATTATTTACATTCAGGGTTGGTTGTCTGTCGAAGGCGTGGTGATATGTGTGGTGGCTTCCTTTGGATTCGCGACATTAGGGATGATCTACTACCTCTTGCATATAGGGCAATTGAAGCTTACCAAACCTGTGATCATAAAAGACAAACTTGGATTAAAGGAATATTACCGGTATGCCTGGTATGGAATTTTATCAGGCGTGGGAAGCCAGGTTGCCTTCAGGATTGATCAGCTGATGGTTTTTAGTTTGATAAAATCTGAGGCAGCAGGGGTGTACTCTATTTCCTGGGCTTTATCTGAAATCATTGTCAAGCCTATGCGCATGCTTGGCAATATTGCTGGCCCGTTGCTGGCCCAAAAGATTGAGGATAATAAACTGGATGAAGTAAAATCGATCTATCAGAAATCCTCACTGACTATGACGATCATTGGGGCCGGATTGTTTTTTCTCATTTGGACCGTACTGCCTTATATTTTCATATTGATGCCCAATACAGCCGTGATGCAACAAGGCGCTTACGTTGTATTTTTCCTGGGCTTGGCACAGATGTGGGATATGATGACCGGTGTCAACAATGAAATCATCTCCTATTCAAAGCATTATAGGTTCATTCTATATCTGACACTACTACTCGGTGTCATCAATGTGGTAGCCAACTTTCTATTTATTCCGATGTATGGTTTAGCAGGCTCTGCGTTGGCCACTTGTATATCCCTGTTTCTGTTTAATTTGATCAAACTCGTTTTTATTCAGGTTAAGTTTGGCTTTCATCCGTTCACCGCCCGTATTTTTCCGGTGGTGGGTTTTTGTATCGGTGCCTGGCTCCTCACCAGGGTGTTACCTGAGTCAGGAAGCAACATCATCAACTTGTTTTATAAGAGCGCAGTCTTCACGATCCTGTATGGAGGAGCTATCTGGAAGTTTAATATCTCACCAGACATCAACCATTGGATTGACCTGGTCATAGCAAAGGCGACGACAATCTTCAAAAAGTCGAAGATGTAAAAAGGTAAGTCTCCTTCGCGCCTTGAAAGGAATGTCATTCCCTTTCAAGGGCTTCGGCGACCAAAGGAGATTAAGAGAGTAAGAGTAAGAGAGTAAGAGAGTAAGAGTAGATAGTTCGCATTAACATCGTATTTTTATACTCCATTCACCGAATACCGAATACCGCTTACCATTTACCGCTTACCATTTAACATTTAACATTTACCGCTTACCATTTACCATTTACCGCTTACCATTTACCGCTTACCATTTACCGCTTACCATTTACCGCTTACCATTTACCATTTACCGCTTACCGCTTACCATTTACCGCTTACCATTTACCGCTTACCGAATACCATTTACCATTTACAGCTTACCACTCTTCACTTAAAATGTCTTTCGATCAACTTAAACGAGATATCAAAGGTGGCCTCACCTATCCGCTCTATCTGCTGCATGGAGAAGAGTCGTATCTGATCGACGAGGCTGCTGATTTTCTGGAGCGCCATCTGCTCCAGGAGCATGAAAAGGCATTTGACCAACAGATCCTGTATGGGATGGATTGCAATGCACGCTTTGTAGTCGAACAATTGCAACTATTTCCGATGCTGGCCTCACGACGTGTTGTGTTTGTGCGGGAAGCGCAGCAGATGGAAGATCTCAAGGACCTCGAAGGTTATTTTAACAGACCTGCACCTGGAAGTATCCTGGTGCTTTGTTACAAAGGAAAGTCGATGGACAAGCGTTTGAAGGTCTATGATGCCATCAAGAAAAATGGGTTTGTGTTTGCGGCAGACAAGATGAAAGGAAAGGAGGTGCTACCCTGGTTAATGAAAGCAGCAACTGATCTCAAACTCAAGATCGATCCTGATGCCGGAGAAGCAATGATTGAATTGATCGGAGAAGAAATCTCGCTGTTGTATCCGGAACTTACAAAGCTTGCTCTCAGCCATGCAGGGGGAAGCGCCATCTCTAAAACGGATATCCTCGACGTGATCGGTTTGAGCAGAGAGTATAATGTCTTTGAACTCCAGAATGCCCTTGAATCAGGCAATGTCACCAAGACCTTAAGTATAGGCGCTCGTATGGCCGAGCAAAAAGGATACAGTATCATTCCACTGATCGCCTTACTGGCAGGCTTCTATTCCAGAATCTACATAGTCAAATCGCTTGGACCTACTAGTGACAATGCGATAGGGGAGGCGATAGGCAATAAGTCGCCGTTTTTTATCAATAAAAATAAAGAAGCGGCCAGGAAATATTCACTGGACACCATTGAAAAATGCATCGGATGGCTGCATACCTATGATATGAAATCAAAAGGCTGGCAATATAGTGGTGGAGATGATCGGGCCCTGACGATTGAGTTACTCGATCGCCTTCTGTTCCCGGATAGCTATCCCGTGTTTACAGAAAACTAGGCGCATCCTACCTGGGTACATCCCAAATTATATTTAATATCCGGCCCGTGCGCGTGCTCGTGCGCCGGCCAGTGCGCGCA
>JAWXAW010000040.1:0-6934 GCA_034439675.1 Saprospiraceae bacterium
GGATTGTTTTTCCTCCAGGAAAGGAATTGCTTCAGGTACGCTTGCATGCTTACCTGCCCTGGCGATAAACCCTTACTTGTAAATCCATTTTTAGCATCTTCTTTCCATCCGCCCGGGAAATCTGCGCGTATCACTCCGTGATTATTGAGGCTATCTGTATTATCCAGCAATACCTCTGTACCGTAATAAATCTGTGGAATACCCCTGATCGTCAGCAGATAGGTTAAGGCCATCTTCGTCAGTGCTTCATCCTTTCCTAGCTGGGTATAAATCCTGTCCATATCATGATTGTCTCCGAAAACCAATGTGTTGTTCGGATCCGGAAAAACAAAATCATTTGCAAGGACTTCATACAGTTCGTTCAATCCATCATTGTATTTCGCTGGTTCTTTTGTATTCAACGCTTTTACTAAAGCAGATTGCATCGAAAAATCCATCACGGTGCTAAGGCAGCTTGTATAACCGTCAGCGTTCACTTTACCTTTTTGCCAGTAGGACGTAATCAGTGGATTATAACTCCACTCTTCACCCACCATACTAAAATCCGGATACTCTTCCATCACCCGGCAACTCCAGTTTTTCAAAAATTCTTTATCTGAATATCCGTAGGTATCTTGTCTTAAACCTCCAAGATGAAGTGTTTCGATCCACCAGATTGTATTCTGGATTAAATAGGTAGCCAGAAACGGATTCCTGCCATTCATATCCGGCATAGTGGGAACAAACCAACCATTGGTCCAGAGATCCTTGTCATACTGTGATGCATACATATCCTGGTTGACAGTACGTCTGTGATTAGTTACTTCAAATGAATCGACCTTGTTGACCCAGTCCTTAAACGGCAGATCTGCCATCCACCAATGACCGGTACCCGTATGATTCAAGACGGCATCAAAGACCAGCTTGATGCCCTTCTGCCTCGCTTTGGTGGCTAGCTCTTTGTAATCATCAAGTGTACCATATCTCGGATCCACTTTATAATGATTCGTAATCGCGTATCCATGATAAGAGTAACGAGGCATATCATTCTCAAGCACAGGGGTTGGCCAGATTGCCGTAAAGCCCATTTTCTGGATATAATCCAACTGATTGATCATCCCCCTGAGATCTCCGCCATGCCTGGCAAAAGAGGCCTTACGGTCCACCTTTTGCTCTTTAAGTGGTGGAACGATGTCATTAGTATAATCACCATTGGCAAAACGATCCGGAGTTATCAGGTAGATAACATCGGATCCGTTAAATCCTTTTACAGGCGCATCCTGCTTCCGCGCCAGGAGCGTATAGTTGTGTGTATATAGGGTATCTCCTTCTTTGACGAAGAATATAGAAAATGCGCCAGGCTTTGCATTCGCTGATACATAGAGATCAAGAAAAAGGTAATTCTTGCTATCCGCCTGGTTAACTTTCTGGATGACAATGCCTGGAAAAGTTAAGATGGGCGTCGTTTCACCTACTCCTTTTCCGTTTACGAGCAACTGGAGATTCTGGCTTTTCATTCCAGCCCACCAGTTGGGTGGCTCTACATGATAGATCTGGGCGGAAAGGGTGGTGGTTGTAAGGGACAGGATCAATCCTGTGAGGAGTATCGTACTAAACTTCATTGCAGGCAATATTTCACTTGATGAGGTGCAAAAGTAAAACTAATACAGCAATTGACCATTGGAACCACTAAATGGGAAACTCAAACCTCTTGCCCCTCTTTCCGCTTCTTTGTCTCCCGAGAAAAGCTATACACATCCTCCACTGCCCGGTACCGCACCATCACCTCACCTGCAATCAGCAAGATCACTCCACTAATAAATAGTCCATTACGGATCATCTCTATGATCATCGTCCATGATGGCCATAAGCGACGCACCAGGATCAATTCCAAGGCGATCAATAAAGCGCTAGAAAGAAGTAAAACCAAACTAACATTTCTGTAGGGTCGTATAAGTGGTTTCTTCTGCCGGATGATACAATTGATCAGGAACAATTTCGTACTCTCATGATCCGGATTGATCTTGACTAATTCCTTGAGGATGTGCACGGCCTGGTCAATCTTGTCAAGGTTGTGAAGGGATGCTGCCTTTTTAAATAGCGTTTCAAAATACACATCCTGGTCCCGGTGTCGCATGATGTTTCGCGCAATACTCATTTCTACGATATGATCCGCAAGTTTTGCTTGTCGCCCATATTCTCCAGCCTCAAACAACGCTTCCCCGTAGAGCACCATCATATCAAAATACTCCCCTGTATCCAATTGACGCAACATGAAGAAGTTCTCCTCTATAAATTGTATTTTTTCCTTGAATGCAGTCTCCTCAATGGCCAGGAAGGCCTCGTAGGTTTTAGATTGGTTGGCATACATGGGTCTCATCTCAGTGGATATATAAACGGCCTACTCGGACTGGCATCGAGGTCCAGTGCAGGTATTTGAATCTGTAGTAAATATAGGCCATCCGGCACCACATTGTCAATATAGATCATCTCTGTGATCGTAGCATCCAGTCGGGGTGCATCCGGATACTGCCAGAATGCCCTATGGGCTTTGAGCTCCCCGCCATCTTCTTCTCTATCGACTGAAGGGGGATCCAGCAACAGGTGCATTATTTTTTCGCTTGCCATTTTGCCTGCAAGACCTGCGTCAAGATAGACAGGATTGGTATTTCCATAATGCCGGACCATTTTATCGGAGTGATTGGGCAATGTCCTGATGATAATCGCTTCTACGCTATCTTCCCACTCGAGTTGATCTATCACTTTGTCCCCATCCACGCGCATGGTAGGATATACCGAGATCAATTGCGCAATCCAGAAACCATCTCCTATTGTCTCATGTACCGAATAACGTTCTTTGGTGATATGCCCTACACACTCTGTATGGGTGCCATTACCATGTGGGTTGATTCTGAGATTGAAAAAATTAACGGAAGCGCCTTTACGGGTATCGCCTATCCATTCACCTTCCTGATGTGCAGCTGCTTCATACAATGGCGCGTGAAAAGCATTCGGCTGAGGATGCGTATGGTTCAACGGAATAGCGAGGCAGTATCCGTTTGACAGATCAGCATGTAACAGCTTTCCTTTCCACTCCACGGACACCTTGAGCTTTGGCATCAGTTACGCGAATCTTTACCCCAGGTCAGCTTATCATGCAGTGTCCTGAGAAAGGAATAGTTATATAACTGAATAAAGCGGGTCACCACTTTAGCTTTACGTACCGTAAGTTTATCCTCTGCCGTCACCGCCTCAAATCTTGAATCGAGCGTACAAAGAAAACTATCCGCACGCCCTTCAATTTCAAAGGAGATAACGCTTGTATCCGGGATGACAATCGGACGAACCGAAAGATTGTGTGGTGCTACCGGTGTAATGACGAGGCTACCTGAATTGGGGAATACAATCGGCCCTCCACAACTCAATGAATATCCTGTTGAACCGGTTGGCGTAGCAATGATAAGCCCATCTGCCCAGAATGAATTGAGTAACTCTCCATCGATATAGGTATGAATGATAATCATACTGGACGTATCACGCTTATGCAATGTAAAATCATTCAACGCCACTTTCGAATTTTTGAAAATGTCAGCAGTGGTTTCGAGTCGAACCATGGATCTCTCGTCATAATGATACCGACCTTTTGCCAATTCACTGACTGCAAATCCTGCGACTTTTCCTTCTATGCTGGATAAATATCCCAACCGGCCCAGGTTGATTCCCATCACGGGCACCTGATATTCATTGACCAGCGATATAGCACCAAGGACGGTTCCATCTCCGCCAAAAGCCATGACAACGTCTATAGGATTGGTTTCAAAGTTTTTAAATATAGTGACCCCCTTGTGATCACGGACCACCGGTTCTGTCTGCGCCCAATAGGCCTCATCAGCATATGGGGCAAAACCCTCCTTTTCCAGTGCTTTTAGCACTTCCAGGAGGCATTCCCGGTGATTTGGCTTATAGACCTGGCCGTAGATCAATATATTCATAGGACTTACAACATGCTGTCGCCCATAAAGATCAAAAATGATACCACAAGTGTGAGACAGGGAGACAGGGAGAAGCGTGTCGTAGCGCAGCGGATACTTCGGCTCCGCTCAGCACAAGGATCCCGCCATCATGAAATTAAATGCAGGTAGTATTCAGGCTTTCGGCATTTGCGCTTTTCCAAAACCCATATTAATACTTCGCCAACCTGGTTACATATCCGAAATTCCCATTACTCAGACGCGCAACATAAATTCCCTGAGGCCATGTACTCATGTCTATGCGTTTGCGATTCCGATCCGCTGTCGATACAGTGATCACTTCCTGGCAGATGCCTTGAGAGTTATAAATTTCAAGCAACGCATCCTTTTGCAAATCAAATGACCATTCCAGTATAGCGCTTTCATGGGCAGGAACCGGAAACACCCTTAATTTATTTGCATCTGGCTTTGATCCGTCAGGCGACTCTGTTGAAACAGATTCGCACGTTCCCTGATCATCAAGTTTGAATCTGAATTTTTTCACAACCTTATCGGGGGAACCACTCATATGCCCGATCAAAGTAGCTTGTATATCCACAGGTTCTCCACTGTTGTTTAATAATGGAGCTTGAATAGGAAAGCCATTCTCCCCCCTATTAGTCAAGTACGGGACTGCCCAGTGTGGGCTGATATTCCATTCCCAATTACTTATCCCTGGTTCATCAATAATATATTGAAGAGTATCCCCGGAACATAATGGCGGCATGTGCTCAGTGTCACGGATGCTGACTCGTCCACATTTAGCTTGTAGACTTAACTTGAGTGGAGCATCTTTACCACATACTGAGCTAGATCCTGCCCATGACCCTGTCTCACCATCTGCAAAAGTGACAAAACCAATACTTAGGTCCCTTCTGGTACTATCCGTCATACAATCAGGTACATCCCTGGTGGTCAGGTCAAAGCAAAATTTCCAGGGGCCCATACCATCTCCACAAGTGTTACCATCTCCCCAATCGACTCCTACAGGAGGACCAAGATCCGGACATGACCCATTGATACCATAAGCAAACCAACCAGGTGGCAAAAGATCTCCAGGTGTATTCCAACATGGTCCGCAACACCCGCCTGTAACCCCTCCATCTGGACAATCGCTTTCATAATAGGTATTGCATATATCTAGCGTCCCGTTACCATCGAGATCGGCTACTGTTACATGAGGATGATCGTGATGATAGTCTACCGTATTAAACCAATCCCAAGTGGAAGCACCATAAAGTCCGTTACCTATCTCTCCTACCGTATCCGCATTGATCCTCGCATTCAACGGCTGCCCTAGTGGATCAAAAGAAGTGGGATCCCATCCGTTTCCAAATACAGGAACGATACCTTGAAACCACTGGCATCCATTACCTGATCCAGAAAATGAATTGACGTTAAGGCAAAAACTAACTGTTTCATTTGGATCAAATGGCCCTTCCAGTGGACCGCCATTCGATCTGGCTACAATCTCCACATTTCTGTCAGTCACACAAGTAAACCCAATCGATTGTGTATTAATACCCAACCAAAAATTTCCACCAATACTTAAGAGTGAACTCACAGCAATAAAATAATCAGTGCTACTCTCTACCGGCAATCCCACAACCTTTGCCATGCCATCAGTTCCTATGACACAAGTCATGTTATCTTCTGTGAGATATATGGGCTCTAGTGATGAACAGCCACCATTGGATTTAAACATGGAAATAATCGGTGATTCAAAGTCCAAACTATACACTTCTATATTCATGACGATAGCCACTTCGTCAGTTGTCATCCTATACCAAACCGTTGGATAGTCTCCCATTTGACATTCTTCGAAAATAGAATCAGGAGAAGCATAAAGGTTACATCCGTCAATAAAAACAAAACCCTCATCACTATAGACTTCAGGTATGAAGATTGCATTTATACAATCATCATTGATCGTGCAGGTATCCGGTCCGCCGGAGGTAAAGGCAAAAAGAAATGATGGTAAGAGAAAAAGAGGAGAAAACAAAATGGATTGGAAAAAGGTCCTGTGTTTCATGCGCTGGAATATTATTTGGTTTTTAAAGTTTTCTAAATATAACCTATTTATTTTATACACCCTGTTGCCCTATGCTCCATTCCCTCTGCTATCCTCCCATCCTTTCTTCCTGATGAGACCTAACCTACAATTTCACCATTTTACCTGTAAGAAAGGATTGATTGGTTTGAAGAATGACAAGATAAACGCCTCCTGCAAAATCCCGCACATGGAGTTGCATTTTATGTCCATCCTGTTCGGTTTTAGAAAGTAAGACCTGATAGATCTTCTGCCCTCGTGTATCCAAGACTGTCAAGGTCGTCGCATCATCAATGTCAGAAGGCCATTCGACATGAATAAAATCCGTTGCGGGTATTGGATATACTTTTAGGTCGTTTTCAATTTCGTATGTCCTTGCTAGACGTGTTCTGCCCATGCCAAAATTTTGCTTTAGCAAAGCATTTAATCCTCCACCTCCACAATCATCTCCACTTCCACAGCAATATTAAAAGGTAATGAATACATGCCTACAGAAGATCTGGCATGTTTGCCCTTGTCGCCAAACACGGCAACCATCATATCCGAATACCCATTCATCACTTTTGGATGATCTATAAAGTCAGGCCCTGAATTAACCATGCCCAAAACTTTGACGATACGCTTGACTTTACCAAGGTCGCCGAGTTCATGTTTCAGGACTGCAATCTGATTAATCGCTACACTCTTCGCTGCTTCATATCCTTGTTCGACCGTGAGATCAATACCGACCTTTCCGGTGATGTATTTTCCATCAACTGTATTAGGCCCTTTCCCTGCGAGAAAAAGAAGATTGCCTGTCCGTACAGCATTGACATAATTAGCTGCCGGATTAGGTGCCGGCGGAAGTGTTATCCCCATTTGCACTAACTTCTCTTCAGGCGTCTGCGAGAATCCA
>JAWXAW010000041.1:0-4141 GCA_034439675.1 Saprospiraceae bacterium
CCGGCAAGAAAATTATTTTGATCCCTTCGACAAGCTCAGGGACTCCTTTAAAAGTTAACTTATTTCTCTGAAAAGCTGCACAAAAGGATACGTAAATTTTATATACTACGGTAAACAGTCAGCGTTTTCTCCGCAGTAGTCTGAAAAGAAAAATCCTGTACCCGATGCGAAGCGTTCTCAGTGAGTTGTTTTTTAAGATCGGGATTTTCGAGGATGCGGAGGATTGCATCTTTCAGCGCTTCTGCATCACCGATGTCCGCGAGTAGGCCGGTCACTTCGTTCTCGACCATCTCGGGTATGCCGCCTGCGCGGGTAGCGACAACAGGGATGCCTGATGCAAATGCTTCCAGCACTATCGTGCCAAGGCCTTCTGTCCTCGAAGTGAGGAGAAACAGATCAAGAGATTTCATCACCTCCACGATATCTTTTCTGAAACCGAGCATATGTACATTGGCCTCCAGGTGAAGTGTACGGATCATTTTTTGGATACGTTTTTCCTCCAGCCCTTGGCCGGCAATGATGAAGTGAATAGAAGGATCCGTTTTGATCACCTCCTCTGCAGTGCGCAGATATGTAGGGTAGTCTTTATGGTCCGCAAGCGCACTGAGATTGCCTACTATTTTTGTATTCACCGGTAGGCCCAGCTCGGAATACAATATTCGATTTTTTGAAGCAATATGATTTTTTGAAAGATCAATACCGGAATGTACAACAGACAACTTGGATAAATCTTTGATAGCGGGGGCAGTGATGGTGCGGATAGTATCTGACACGCAGATGATCCGCCTGACGGATGGGTGATTGTATTTCCACTTCGATAGTAGATTTGAAGAAACCGGAAAGTCAACCCGTCTGCTGACGATGATGGGGGTATTATTTTTATACCATGCAGCCGATAGTACAGCGGCACTATGCGCATGTGAGTCGTGACAGTGAATGATATCAAAATGCTTGCCTTTGCATAAGTCACTGATCCTGCGGGCCAGCGTCAGATCAAGATAACCCCGGGTAGCAAATGAAGCGACTGGAATATTCGATTCCATCATGCGTGTACCCAATGCCGAACCCTCCGGACACAAGATGACCTGATCAATATATAGGAGTTGAAATGCAGTGGCCAAATAAGCCACTTGTTGCTCTCCTCCGCGCCATGTTGCAGGTGTTGACACATGCAGGATGGTCATATCGATTTATCTTTTTCGAGATAGTAGAGGCGAAGGTATTTGAGGAAAACAGCATGCGCACTGTTTACTGCAATAATGTAACCGGTAAGTCCATCCAGAAATCCGGCTTTGAAAATAAAATGACGCAGGAACCTGGCCATCGGTTTGTATAGGATTTTCAGTATGCTGGAACGTTTGCCCTGATTGTGCATGGAAATAGCGCCGATCATACTGAACCTGTCTATCTGTTTGATATGATCCGAAACACTGGCATAAGAATAGTGCAGGATGTCTCCACGGAGATGCTGCATTTTAGATCCGAGATTTAACCTGAAACGATCATGGGGATTGATACCGGTCCATTGGCCTTTCTGGCGATTGTATAGCCGGAGTTTGACATCCGGATACCATCCGCTGTGTCTGACCCAGGTACCGCAATAATTAGTCAGACGGTTGATGGTGTAGCCATCAGCTTTAGGGTCGTCTATGATGGCGAGGATTGAAGCTTTTAGATCTGGGGTAATCGCTTCGTCAGCGTCAAGAGAGAGTACCCAGTCGTTTTTGGCTTTTGTGGTAGCGAAGTTTTTCTGTTCGATATACCCCAGAAAATCCTGTTCGATGACGATGGCTCCCATCGATCGGCAGATTTCAGCGGTGCTGTCCAGTGAGCCTGAGTCAACGACCAGAATTTCATCCCCGATACCTTCGAGACTTTCGAGGCAACGGCGGATGTTGTGTTCTTCGTTGTAAGTGATGATGACTGCGGAGAGTTTCATGTCCGCCAAAATTAGGAAATTTTGGGGAGAGGCTGAAGGGGCTTAGGAGGCGAAAGGCTGAAGGGGCTTAGGTTGATTGCGGGCTATTTTAAATATCATGTTTTATGGTTGTAATCAGATTTTGAATCATGCCGGAGATGCGGCGGGAGCGGGCGATGGCTTCATCGCAGATATTGGTTTCGATGATCAGGGGTTGACTGGCGATATATAATTGGGTGCGGAGTTCACCGGAAGGTCCTTTGGCATAATACAGGAATTTGACAAATTCTTTGTCTGATTGTCTTTCAAAACCCTCTGCAATATGGGAGGGGATAGATATCGCGCTTCGGGTTATTTGATCCTTTATAGCATATTGTTTCGAATCCCACAGTGCCTTATTTAGATTAATGCAAAGTTCCATACCTTCCTGCCATACGATCAGATCTTCAAACTGTTTATAAATTTTCTTTTTCATTTTTTTTGAATCAAGCAATGTCTTTCGCACCTTAAGCCCCTTAGGCCTCTTTGGCCAAATTAAATGAAGGGGCCCGCAGGCCCCGACAATTTTACTTATCTGCAGATTCCAGTTTTTTGAAATCGGAGACCACGATTTCAGTAGTATTGCGCTTGACATCGTCCTTGCCGGTGTATTCGCGGTACGCCAGTTTGCCTTCGATATAGAGGCGCTGGCCTTTGCTGAAGATCTTGGCCATGACTTCGGCGGTTTTACCCCAGGCGAGGAGGTTGTGCCAGGTGGTGACTGTTTCTTTTTTACCGTCGTCGTCTTTGCGGTATTCGTGTGTGGCCATAGACATGCGGGCCATTTTTTTGCCTTCTGCGTATTCCTTGATTTCGATTTCCTGGCCGAGGAATCCGATGAGCTGTACGCGGTTGTCAACTGTAGAGAACATGGTGAAGTGAAATTTGATTGTGAAACTTAGTTATCCGCCTTCCCTCTATGGAAGGTTATCCAAATATGGGGGTGAAGAAGGGACAGAGCCGTAATGTTTACGGATACTTACGTAAGTAAACGTAAGTAAACGTGTATGAGAGTGAGACAGTGAGATAGTAATAGCTGTAAGAGCGTAAGAGGTGTAAGAAGGTAAGATTGTATTCTTAGCTAGCAAAGGGATCAAGTTGTTTGGTAAATGGACAATGCGGATATTGTATTATGTTTGGCTATGCAGTTGGTAGTATGACGTTGAGTCGGATAATCATGAATATTAAGTTTCTGGTATTTGTTTCGTTGCTGATCAGGATGACCCCCATCTGTGGTCAGGATACTTGTGCGGGCTATGCTTTGGCTTTTAAAGCCGAGCAACTCTACAGAGGAGGGAAATTTTCGGAGGAGACGGTCAAGGTTTACCAGGCTGCTTTCGAATATGGTATTCAGAACGGCCCTACCATATTTGATGCTATCACTTGTGCTAAATCCATTGCAGATACGAATGCGGTCATAATATTTTTAACTCACGGGCTTCTAATAGGCATTGAGGTTGATGATTACAATCGGCTATGGCAATTTCTGGGCAATGAAATGGATTTTGCTCATCTCCTTTCTTTGATGGATACGACGGAAGCCATCAAGACCTTTGAGGAGGGATTAGACAGCGCTTTGATAGAGGAAATAAAAAGATGTGCTATTCGCGATCAGGAATATCGTCAATATGATACAGTTGATTGGACGTTACAACTTGCCAATGATCGTTTGAATTGGAAAACATTGAAATCACTGACTGTCCAATCAGGTCGGTTTCCACATCTTTCAGCTGTAGGGATGACGGTCGGTGATGACCTTGGACTCCTCTTTTATCACATGGATAAAGATGAACTCCAGTGGTTTTTGCCTTTTGTTGTCGATGCTATACAACAGTATGAATGCAACCTTGGGAGAATCATTCTCTATCAGCTTGACCAGATTGGGATGGACCATGGTAAAATTTATACCCTGACAGATAATTACCAGATTGTTGAACATTCTATCAGAACAAAGATGAAGAACAACATGTGGTGCCAGTCCTTTGGGGAGTGGTTTGATGAGCAGGATGTGGATCTAAGAAAAACCTATTTTACACCGCCTGACCCAAGGCTTTCAATCGAAGAAATCAACAGGGTTCGTCATTTGCTTTGCCTGGATTCTCTTGAATCAAAGTGGAAGCGTAAACCATGGGTCAATGTGGTCACCATAGAGGAGTTTGAACAAATATTTCCACAACCATAAAG
>JAWXAW010000042.1:0-6853 GCA_034439675.1 Saprospiraceae bacterium
CAATAGTTAATTGCGATTTTGCCACGATTTTATCGTAAGCCAGCATGGGCGAACTTAACGTGACCGACCAGGCTGATACAGGAACCGAAACAACCTTTTCTTCACGTGGAGTGGTGCTCCAAATCGGGGCAGCATCTGTTCCACCAATGCGTTGGTAAACGGATAAGAGCAAAAAAGTCCCAGCCCCGGAAGTTCCTGTTATAATAGTCTGACCGGCTCTGATGGGCTCATTGATGGTGGGCTTAGCAGGAAGAGAAGAATTAAAGCCAAGACAGGTTGAACAAAGATCGTTGATCGCAGTAGGACACTGACTTTCTATGATGGCTGTAAAGGCACAGACATCACAGTTATTATAGAGTGGGTCATCATTATCAACGCCTGAAATATCAGCAATCTTACCGTCCATAGCGCAGGTAGCAGAGGTATTGGTGACGGCTACATAGCGTAGACCGGTTGATGCACTGATGTTAGAGCCGGAGGAAGCATTGAAAGCGGCCGCTACAGCGGGAAAGGGCACATAGAAATCATAGAAATAATCCGGATCACCACAGCTCACCTCATCGGCCAGGGAGATTTGAAAATTAGTCGCGATGGAATAATTAGCAATCGAAGAACCGCATTTATCTGTTCCATCAATATTATAAACAAGAATACCTGCATTGTTACGTTTAATGAGGGTGATGTCTAATTCAAAGCCAGGGTTATCAGCCGTGGCGTTCGGATCTTTTCCAGGACCAAAGAGACCATCCACATCTAGCAAGAGCGTCCAGGCTTCCACACTCGGGTTGTTATCTCCTACTCTAAACCGGCATATTAAGTTGTTGTTGGCATCTCTGAATGCATACACAGAAAAACCGTTTTTATCGGGAATCAAGTCGGTGATTCCGCAAGGGTTGCCCACGTTATCACCGTCCACTTCACCATTAGCCACTTTGGGGATACCAAACATGGGTAATTCAAACTCACCGATATAATCTCCGTCATTAGAGAAACCCGTGGTGGTTTTGGTCACAAACCTATCCCCATTGGGATCCATTGGATTAGTCGTTGGTGAGGCTGGTGTGATGATTCTACCGCGTAATGTCTGTGCAATGGAAAAATTGGCAGAAAACAGTAAAACAACGAGGAGCAAAAACCTAAAAGTTTTCAAAGGGGGTAGTTTTTGGTAAATAAAAACATTTTTAGTCGAAATATTCAATTTTGGTGTTACGATGGCATTGAACACATTAAATGAATGTTACCTACCAGAAGTAACCGATTAGGCATTTCAACTAAAAAAGGAACTTTCAAAACATTAAAGTAATCTGGTGGACTGAAAAAGTGATTGGTTAACCAAAATCTTACCCAGCAAGATTTGATTGCGATTTGTACTGATTAGTCCAAATACTTTTAAGTGAAGTTAAGAAATCTCTCATCTCGGATAATGGTACCATGTTGGGACCATCGCTTAGCGCCTTCTCAGGCTGAGGGTGCGTCTCAATAAAGAAACCATCTACCCCAACGGCTGCTGCTGCTTTTGCCAAATATGGTGCATACTGGCGATCTCCCCCACTCTTACCACCAAGCCCACCAGGTCGTTGGATACTATGTGTTACATCAAAAATGACAGGAGAGTATTGCCTCATAATCGGCAACGACCGCATATCAACCACCAGATTGTTATAGCCAAACATGCTTCCACGCTCGGTTAGGAACACATTCTTATTTCCTTCTCCCCGCACTTTGTCGATGGCGTACTTCATATCTTCAGGGGCCATGAACTGGCCTTTCTTCACCTTTACAGGTTTGCCGGTTTTGGCTGCCGCCACAAGTAAATCTGTTTGGCGGCATAAGAATGCAGGTATCTGCAGCACATCTACCACTGCAGCCACTTCGGCACACTGATACGATTCGTGCACATCGGTGACCACCGGCACTTTCAAATCATTGCGCACCATAGATAGGATCTCAAGGCCCATATCCATGGATGGCCCGCGGTAGGATCCGGAAGACGTGCGGTTGGCTTTGTCGAAGGATGCTTTGAACACATATTCAATACCTAATTCCGCGCACAGCTTCTTTACATGCGTGCCGGTCTCCATGCAAATATCATAACTCTCTGCCGCACAGGGGCCTGCAAATAAGACCATACGATCGCCACCGAGGGTGATCTTATCGGTGATTGAAACTTTATCTTTGAATATGTCCATATCAGCTATTTATAAGGTGCGGCCATAGAGCGAATTATCAAAACCATGAAGTGACTCTTTGGCCAGTATCTCAAAATATTCCTTTGCGATTTTATTGGTATCAACATATTCTGAGAATTTTACTTTTTCCAGTTTCCTTAAGTCAAAATTCATCAACTGCTGACTAATATTTATTTCATTTATCCAGGCATCTTTCTCCTTGGCATGGCTGATCATGGTCTCCCAATTAAATGGATACTTCAAACTCAGAAATAAAATATCAGCAAAATCTTTTCCTTCATTACGGGTAAGCGCAGTAATCTTATTGGTCAATATATTATCCCAGGTATCTACCCAAATGCCTTTGGTATCTTTGACGAGAGAACCAACACGGTACTTAACGTCATTGACAAACTCCACTTTCAATTCAAGTTCCCCATCCAATACAAAATAACGCGCATATGAATCCTGAAGGCTACTAACGATAATATTCTTAAACGTTTTTCCCAGATGATCCACAACCGTTTTTGTCATCCCCTGAAAATCAGAATTGGCATTTAGAAAGAAATCAAGATCATCAGAATATCTATGATTCAGTAGAAATCTTCCTAATACGGTTCCTCCAGTTAAATAGAATGAGGTATTAGTCAAGGCAATCTCTTTTAATACGCTATCCTGAAGTGGATATAATTTATCCTTATAAAAGTGATTTGACATAACGGTATTTATCTCTTAAATCACGCGGAAAAAGTCCTTGTATGACATCATCTGCCAACACCTCACTTAGTCTATCTACGTCCACCATGTGTCTTATCTTATGCCATGGGTAATAATTTAGAATCTTCGTGTAAAGGTTTTTTTTTGTAAATCCATTTAGGTTGTCTGTGTCTCCTTTTAGTAGTCGCAGCAATTCTTCTGATGACAGCGAGGTATCCCAGTTTATACTTCTTAGGCATTTTAAAAGCGCATCATCTGAATAAATTGCCATCCTTATTTTAAGATTATCTTCAACTGTCCCTGAGCCGCCAGCACCAAATCACTGATCTCCCTCGCCACCCCCTGGCCGCCTTTGGCCGTGGTCACCACATCAACCTCTGTCTTCACATATTCCAGTGCATCGGCAGGGCAGGCAGAAAGTCCGCAATCCCGTAGCACGCCCAGGTCATTAATATCATCGCCAATGTAAGCGACCTGCTTCTTCTTTAGTTTGTGAAATTGCACCAGTTTCTCAAACACCAAATGCTTATCCATAATACCTTGATGACAAAAGTCGAGCTTCAATTCAGCAGCGCGGTTGCTCACCACTTTCGACTCGCGGCCGGTGATGATGCCCACCAGAATACCTGCATTTTTCAGGTGGCTGATGATATACCCGTCTTTCACGTTGAATTGCTTGGTCTCCCGTCCGGTGTCATCATAAATGATTTTACCATCGGTGAGCACGCCATCCACATCAAAAAAGATGGCTTTGATCTGGGCTGCTTTCCTGATTTGCTCCTTAGAGTACTTACCCAGAACTTCTTTTACGGGCATTTGCTGCGAAATTTCTTAAATAATGTCGAAAATTAAGGAAAATATCCGTCACCACATGAAGATCGTCAAGGTTAGTATCTCTGCTCTTATCACCCTCGGATTGGTTTATTTTCTCAACAACACCTGGAACTTTGGTCAAACTATTCCTGCCTTGGGAAAATTCATGGACCCCTTTCATGGCGTCTGGCAGAATGCAGAAACGAAAGAAGTCAAGAATCAGGAATTGAAATTAACAGGACTAAAAGACGAGGTAGTCGTGATGTATGATAGCCTGATGATACCACACATCTATGCAAAAAATAACGAAGATCTCTTTTTAGCGCAAGGCTATGTAACGGCTAAGCACCGGCTGTGGCAAATGGAATTTCAGACGCACGCTGCCGCGGGAAGACTCACCGAAATAGTCGGGGCAGCTGCCCTGGATTTTGATCGCAGACAACGAAGACTGGGTATGGTGTATGCAGCAGAGCAAGCACTGAAATCGGCAGAAAAAAGTCCTGAGGCCCTTGCCATGGTAGAAAGCTATAAAAATGGAATCAATCAGTATATCGAATCATTGGATGAAGATGACCTTCCGATTGAATACAAACTATTGAATTACAAACCCGAACCCTGGACGAATCTGAAGTTTGGGCTGCTGCTCAAATACATGGCAAAAACCCTCAATATTGGTGATAAGGATTTGGAAATGACCAATGCCCTGCATCTCTTTGGTCCAGACATGGTTGACCTGCTGTGGCCCGATAATGAGAACATAGGCGACCCGATCGTTGACAAGACGGGCAACTGGAAATTTAAACCGGTTACGTTAGACAGTGTGCCGTTAGCCCTGCCAGACGAATTGATAACCATAGCGCCTATCGAAAAGCCTTCTAAAGATGTGGGAAGCAACAACTGGGCAGTAGGTGGGTTGAAGACACAGACAGGCTCTCCTATTCTATGCAATGATCCACACCTGAACCTTAGCCTCCCCTCGATCTGGTACATCGTCCACTTGCAATCACCGGAGGTGAATGTGATGGGCGCTTCATTGCCAGGCGTACCTTCAGTAATCAGTGGGTTTAATGATTTCATTGCCTGGGGTGTAACCAACGCGCAGCGCGACCTGGTGGACTGGTATAAAATTGAATTCAAAGGCGATGACAAGAATGAATATATGAGTGATGGCACCTGGAAGCCATCCAAAAAAGTGATTGAAAAGTTCGTCATTAAAGGTGGTGATGATTTTTATGACACCGTAACGTACACACATCATGGCCCCATTATCTATGACAAAAGTTTTCATGGTGATGAGGGATTGAATCATTATGCTTTCCGATGGATTGCACATGATCCCTCGGAGGAAGTACTTACTTTCTACAAATTGAACCGTGCTAAAAATCACAGGGATTATCTGGAAGCATTGGATCATTACACTTCACCCGCTCAGAACTTTGTGTTCGCCTCGGTGGAGGGTGACATTGCCATGCGTATTCAGGGTAAGTTTCCGGTAAGAAGAAGAGAAGAAGGTAAGTATGTGTTGGATGGAACGAAAACATCGACCGAATGGCAAGCCTTCATCCCCAACGATCAGAATGTGATGTATAAAAACCCTTCACGCGGTTTTGTGAGTTCGGCCAACCAATACCCGGTAGACAACACCTACCCGTATTACGTTGCCTCAACGAGCTATGAAGCTTATCGCAACCGCAGGATTAACAAACTGCTTTCGGAGATGATGGAGATCACTCCACGCGACATGATGGAGATGCAATTTGATACCTACAATTTAAAAGCACAGGAAAGTCTTCCTGCATTTCTATCGCTGCTCGATACAACCGCCTTCACAGAAGTTCAACACAAAGCTTACCGGATCTTGAAGAGTTGGGATTATGAGAATTCCATAAACTCGTTGGGTGCCTCTTATTATGAAGCATGGTGGGATTCCCTCTTTCCTTTGATCTGGGATGAAATGAAAAAAAGCAATGTGGCCCTTGATGATCCAACTACGTATACTACCATCCGGTTAATTAAAGAAAGACCTGATCTCTCCTTCTTTGACATTATTGAAACCCCCGAAAAGGAAACCGCCCGGGAAGTGGTTCGAATTGCTTTCGCTAAAGGAGTTGAAAAGATTGAAAGTTGGAAAACCGACAAGGGAAAAGAACCCCGGTGGGCCGACTATAAAGATACCTTCGTGGGCCACCTTTTACAGGGAATTCCTGCCTTTAGTTATCACGTTGAACATGGCGGCAATCATGATATTATCAATGCGTCATCACGCACTCATGGCCCCAGCTGGCGCATGGTGGTGAGCCTGGAGAAAACGAAAGTAAAAGCCTGGGGCGTATATCCGGGTGGGCAATCCGGAAACCCGGGAAGTCCGTTTTACAATAACATGTTGCCATCCTGGGCTAAGGGTGAGTACTTTCAATTTCAATTCCCCTCAGATCCTACTAAAATGAAATCGGTATTTACATCCATCACCTTAAAACCTGCTACCAAATGAAATTTTTCATACACCTGATTGCAACGTTGGTGATCTGTTATGTCCTTCAATCCTTCCTGCCGTGGTGGACGATGGCCGTGGGAGCTTTTACCGTAGCCTACCTTTTTGGCAATAAAGGTTTTTCTTCTTTTGCTGCCGGATTTTTAGGAGTTGGACTGCTATGGATTGGTTTCGCTTTTTATGTGGATGTATTAACCGATTCCATTCTTACAGAAAAAATCAACTGGCTATTACCGGTTAATTCCTTTATTCTCACCCTCTTGATCGGTGGATTGGTGGGAGGATTTGCTTCCCTGACGGGGTCGTTGATGAGATCAAAGTAAAAGCAAAATCAATTTTAGATTTAAAAAAACAAACAAAATGAGGCGCAATACGCAGGTTGCACTTATATTTGCACTCCTTTTTTAAACAAAACCCATCCTAACAGATAGGTTTATATAAAGTAAGGTTTGGTTTTGGAGAGGTGGGTGAGAGGCTTAAACCAGCAGTTTGCTAAACTGTCGTACGGGTTAAACCGTACCGGGGGTTCGAATCCCCCCCCCTCCGCTCTTTGTTCGTTAAAATTGGTCTCATAGCTCAACTGGATAGAGCATCCCGACTTGTCGGGAAGGTTGTTCAAGGTTGACTAGGTAAAAAAAGGTTACGGTCTCATAGCTCAACTGGA